>NZ_CAWPDB010000132.1:0-29013 GCF_963886625.1 Vibrio sp. V23_P3S9T160 | reverse complement strand
CAATTTTTACTCAGGTCAGTATATACTACGGCCCTTTTCTGCTCGAAAATCATCATGAAACTGTCTGACACCCCCATAACGCAACATACTTTTGCCAATAACCGCTTCTATTTAAAACGTGATGATCAACTTCACAGCCATTTTTCCGGAAATAAAGCGCGTAAGTTCATGGCGTTATTGGATAGCGATCTCCCCGGCATCAACACTTTAATCAGCTATGGTTCAGCGCAATCGAATGCTCTCTATTCTCTGGCAGCTCTTACGCGCATTAAAGGGTGGAAATTTGAGTTTTATGTAGACCACATTCCAACGTGGTTACAACAAAGGCCGATTGGCAACTATCGTGGTGCACTGGATTTAGGAGCGCACATCATCGAAGTTAGCCCCATCAATATAATGCCCCCCGAGCAGTATATTGATACGATCCGCCAGCCTGATGCTTCATGCTTAGTCGTACCGGAAGGCGGTCGCTCAAAGGTGGCCGAAACGGGCATTAAGCAGTTGGCTCTAGAAATTCTCAACTGGATGAGAATGGAGACAAAAACGCAATTCGTCGTTGCGTTGCCCTCCGGGACAGGAACCACTGCGATCTACCTGCAAAAATATCTAAAACCGCACGGCATTGAGGTTCTGACCTGTGCTTGTGTAGGAGGAAATGACTACCTCATCCAACAATTTGACGAGCTTGAAGAGCGCCAGTACCCTACGATTATATCTACAGAGAAAAAGCATCACTTTGGACGATTGTACGAAGCCGATTATCGGATGTGGCAAAATCTACTTGAGCAGACTCATGTGGAATTTGATCTGTTGTATGACCCTATGATGTGGCAATGTTTGTTACCTTGGATGGAAGCTCATCCAGAAAAAACGGTGATTTATATTCATCAAGGTGGGTTACTGGGTAATGAAAGTATGCTGCCCCGCTATCAGCGGCAATTTGATTAACTACCTCACTATAAATAGGAGATACACCATGCTGAAGTACTGTGTTTGGTTATTATTGATTGCTCCTAGCTTTGGCTACACGAAAGTAATCAATACCGCTTCGCTACCGGTTGTGGTGGCTACAGAAGGTAAAGCTTTGCAACGTGTTTGCTATTATAAGGACCAAGCTTATTCTATCGGTGCAGTGATTCAAGTCGGTGAGCTGTATATGATCTGCCAAGAGGTCAATGATTTTGAAACCAATGGCCCCTTAAGATGGGTGTTACTGACTCAACAAAAATAGTGAGAGGAAGATTAATTTAAGCCTCCCATTAGGGTGTATTTCACTTCCAAATATTCGTCTAACCCCTGCTTTGCTCCCTCGCGGCCAAGACCTGACTCTTTGATGCCGCCAAACGGTGCGACTGTAGTTGATATCAAACCTTCGTTAATACCAACAATGCCGACTTCCAGTGCCTCACTCAAGCGCCAAGCCCGAGCCAATGACTGCGTATAGCAGTATGCAGCTAATCCAGAATCCGTGTGGTTTGCACGTTCAATCACTTCCTCTTCGTGAGAGAAACGGAACAAAGGTGCAAGTGGGCCAAAGGTTTCTTCTTGAGCCACCAACATCTCTTCTGTCATCTCAGTTAATACGTGAGGCTCAAACAAGCGGCTACCGGCTTGAGGCAGAGTGCCATATTGCACTAAAGCGCCTTGCGCGGTGGCATCCGCAATATGTAATTTGACTTTAGCCACTGCCGCATCATTGATTAAAGGCCCCATTGTTACGCCTGATTCCAACCCATTTCCCACAATCAGCTTGCTGACTTTATCAACCAATTTTTTAACAAATTTATCGTACACGCCCTCTTGCACATAGATTCGATTGGCACAGACACAAGTTTGACCAGCATTACGAAACTTCGCCACCATCACACCCTCTACGGCGGCATTAATGTCGGCATCATCAAACACAATAAAAGGGGCATTACCACCCAGCTCGAGCGACAACTTTTTGATGTTGTGCGCGCACTGTGCCATTAATATTTTCCCCACTCCTGTTGAGCCAGTAAATGAGAGTTTGCGTACCACTTTGCTGCTGGTTAATTGCTGCCCGATTGCGATTGCCTCTCCAGTCACCACTTGCAATAAGCCAGCGGGAAGCCCAGCACGATGCGCCAATTCTGCCAAAGCAAGAGCAGTAAAAGGCGTATCTGGTGCTGGTTTGAGTACCACTGCGCACCCAGCCGCAATCGCTGGAGCACATTTACGAGTCACCATAGCCGCAGGGAAATTCCAAGGCGTGATCGCAGCAACCACACCAATAGGTTCTTTCGATACCAGTATTCTTGCATCCGCTTTATGACTCGGAACAAGCTCACCATAAGCTCGTTTTGCCTCTTCGGCATACCATTCGACAAAGCTGGCAGCATAGCTGATCTCGCCTTTCGCTTCCGCTAAAGGTTTGCCTTGCTCGTTGGTTAAAATCAGTGCCAGATCATCGCTGTGTTCAACAATCAATTCATACCAAGCTCTAAGCACTCTCGCTTTGTCCGCCGCTGGCTGTTTTTTCCACAGTTTCTGCGCAAGCTCTGCACCCTCAATCGCTTGTTGAACTTGCGCACTAACTAGCTGCGGAACCGTTCCAATCAGAGTGCCGTCATAAGGGTTGTAAACGGTTGAGGTGAGCGAGTTGGATGCACAAACCCATTGACCATTGAGATAACATTGTTGTTTAAAAAGTTGAGGATCACGAAGCTGCATGACAATGCTCCTAGCGATAATAAGAGGGGAGAAGCACAGGGTAAAAGGAAACTGAGTCAGGTTCAATTGATAAACAGTATTATTCAGAGATTGCGACTATCTACTCATGCATCAAGCTCGACACAGCCACTCCCTATGCAGAAAAATGGTGTTAACTCACCACGTCTTCCACTGTAAAAACTCCCCTTAAGGGATCAATGTTTTGACAATAAGTGTTACCCACCACTTCTTTCGCTTGATACATCGCCTCATCAGCCAAGGCCATTAAATGGTGCATACTATTGGTTTGTAAGGGGAAGTAGCTGATACCGACACTAACACCAACGGTTAGGCTTTGCCCTTCAAACTCAATGGGCAGCCCTAAGCATTTGATGATTTGCTTGACTTTATCTGCGACAAAATCGTACTCATCAATCAGATCGAGGCACACTACAAATTCATCGCCTCCAAGCCTTGCCGAAAAATCAGATTGGCGGATACTGGCCTCTAAGCGAATCGCGATTTGCTTTAAAATTTCATCTCCCGCGCAGTGGCCTTGAGTGTCGTTGATGGTTTTGAAATTGTCCAAATCAATGAAGAGCAGCGCTAACTTCACCTTAGTCCTGTTGGCTTTAATAATGGCGTTATCCAACAACTTTTCAAACGCTCGCCGATTAAGTAACCCCGTCAACGAATCATGTTCAGATAGAAACTGAAGCTGATCTTTTTGGATTTTTAACTCTGAGGTTTGTCGCTCAACCTCTAATTGCAATTCATCTTTTGTCACGGTTGTCGTTTTTAGTGAGACCTTCATATGGTTAAAGAAATCAGCCAAAGCAACAAATTCAATATCCAGATTAACTGGTTCAATCTTGCTTTCAAGGTCACCATACGTCAAAGCTAGGATACCTTGTTTAATTGACGCAAACCCCCTTTTGAAACGTTTCAAAATCAACCAGGCAATGCCACTCACTAAGATTGAAAAAAATAATATTTTCAGTGCACTCAACATCAAGGTCATTTGTTGACTCTCAATGCTTTTTGCTAAGACTGATTTTTGTAAGTAAAACAACTCTTCAGTCATATTTTGCACGAGCATATTGTAACGTGAATGTAGCAGCCCTTTCGCGCTGATTAGAGAGTTGCTTTTTGCTTCAGCATCTTGATGAGTAAGCTTTTTTTCTTGTTGCAGTAAGACGGCAAGGCTAGTATTCATACGTTGTAAGTTTTCGATATGTTTGCCCATCATCTTATGATTAAGCAGTCTCTTGGAGAGGCTTTGCTGAGCAATATCAACCTGGTCCAAACTTGATACATCAGAATACTGCAGGAAAATCCAAAGTTGGCTACGCAACAAATCCACACTCAATTGGATCTGCATAATATCTTCTAGATCTTTTTTTGTTTGCTCTTGTTCTTTAAGTAAGCCCCACAGAGAAAAAGTGATCAAAAGGATTAGAAATGCCGTGGATGCGAACAATAATGTCAATTTACGTACAATCGAACTGATCATTTTATCGATACCTTAGTACGTAGCACTTCCTCGATCGGCTTGGAAGCAAGCACTGTCCGAAAATCCGGCTTGTCGCCCGTAACCATACCAGCCTCAATCGCCCATCTTGCTTGAAGCTGTAAGTTAGATAAAAGTGCATTACCTAACGACAAACGAAATACATAATCATTCCAAGACCACTCGAGTTGGGGTAACGGAATATTTAAGGCCTGTGCAATCACCTCTCTCGATTGTTCAGGATTGAGGTTAATCCATTCATTAGCCTCTTTTAATGCACGTAATATTGCCACTATCTCGTCATGCGCCTCTTCGACGGTTGCTTTCATCGAAAGTAAATTAAACGACAAATGATAAATACCAGATAGCCCAAGGTTCAATACATCGGATGGTGCAGAGGTTTCAGTTTTATAACCGTAAGGTTCCCAAACAGAAATAGCATCAACTTGTGAGGAGAATAATGAGTCATTTAGCGCTTCTGGTGGTAAATAGACTTTTTCAACAGCCATCTCTTTCAGGTCACTGGCAATCAACAATGAATCAAAGTAAAACTCACTGGCACTCGCCTTAACGATGCCTACTTTTTTACCTTCCAAGTCACTCAGGTTAACAATGCCTAATCGCTCTAACGTGAGCAGCTTTAAATCGTTATCTGACTCAACAAAACTGGTTAATAGTGCAAAATCATTACGCTGGAAAAGCTTAAACATAACCACCGACTCAGAGGCAGTCGCATAGTCTACATTCCCACTAAACAAAGCTTGAGAACAGGCCACACCTCCAGAACAGGGCACTAGTTCGACATTCACCCCTTGTTGTTCAAAAAAACCCAAACTGTCGGCAATAATGAAGGAGGAAGAGAGTGGCGTTTGCGAAACCGCTATTCTTACTGCTTTACGCTCTTCAACACGGCTAGCATCATAAAAATGACCAAGTTGCCTATTAAAAATAGCAATAGTGACTACCAATACAACAATAGCCACTGCAACTTTATGAAAGGTCTGAGCTTTGTGCTTTTTCGTAACCATAGCCAATAAGTGAAATTAGTTTTATATATGACAGTTTAGCTCTGAATTGGAATTATTTTTGAGTGAATGGCTATTTAATAACTTTTAGCAGGGGATGCATTGAGATTGTTTAGATTAAACAGTGAGTTAAGCTTGAGTTAACATGGTATTTTACGCACAAAAAAACCGTAGACGATCGTCTACGGTTTAGAATATGGCGGTGAGCAAGAGATTCGAACTCTCGATACGTTGCCGTATACACACTTTCCAGGCGTGCTCCTTAAGCCACTCGGACAACTCACCAAATTATATTGTGGTTAGCGCATTTGGCTAACGAGGCGCTAATTTAATGATTCTATAGGATTAGGTCAAGCCAAAATAATAAAAAAGCCCACCACTTTGGTTCGTTTGACTACTTATTGACTTATTTGATGAAATTCAATACAAGCCTTTCTTCAGTGAGTGTCACGGTTAGGCGCTATGATGATAACCAGGGACACGGAACCAACGGCGGCACATATCTAAAAAATAGCCATAGAGAACGCCCATTCCACACGACACAATGGCATTGCTTGATACTGCGGTTATGATCTGCTCTGTAGATGCGCCTACAGCCCATAGAATGGCGGCATAGACCGGAGATTGAAATAGAACGTAAGCAACCAAATCCGAGACATTCTTCATTAAGCCAGTCTCAGACCATTGACGTCCCTGGCGCAGAATAAAGTCACGAAATACGCCATAAGGCCATGCTATTGCGATATTAACTGGGATAGACAGTGTACGTGATGCTAGCGACTGTTCGAAGGTCATTCCAGAGATGAAAATTTCAATGATCATGCCTGATATAAAACAAAAAACAACCATTGCAAATGTGTCCGCCGCAGCATGACGAATACAAAATGGGCCACGAGCTTTCATTACTTCCCTCTACACAATAGATATAACTATTAAATATGCCAATCAGCAATACAGATACCTAGAAAATAACAAAAAGCTAGATAATGAGGGAATTAGAACACATATTTTGTAGATTTAGTGACCAATTTTAATTAACTTAGGTAAATTTATAACCAATTTTGAATCGGAAACTAGAATCTAACGCTATTCTTTAAATTCCTGTTACAACGCATTCTTACTAAATCTCAAAATGGTTATTTAATTACAAAAATCGGAAAGCAATACCGTTAGCAAATCGACTTGCTGCTGTGTAGGTAACTGGTGTTTTTCTAAGCTTGTTTGGGTATCGATTAACACTTGATGAATATGAGTATTTTCAATCTCCGGCAACTGTTGTATCAAACGTTGAATCATGGCTAATGCAAGTTCTATGTTTTGATCTTCCACGGCCATATAAAACGTCACCAATGATTCCTCGGCTGAGCCTATCTTTAGCGGCATAGAGGACTCTGGATGATATTGATACAGTTTTTCGACAAATTGGAAAAGAGCATCATCTAATTCATTGTCATCAATGGGTTTGGTGACAATATAATCAGCGCCGGCCGACAACATTCGCTCACGAGTTTCTTTGAAAACATCAGCAGTACAACCAAAAATGAGCACATTACGTTTCTCCCCAACTAAGATCCGAATCGCAGACACCGCTTCTACGCCATCCATTACGGGCATATGGTTATCCATCAATATCAGGTCATAATTCCCGCCAACAACCGCTTGAATTGCCAATTCACCATTCTCAACACAATCGCATGTAAACCCTTTATTCTTCATAAAGGTTTCGATGATGATAGAGTTGGTCCGGTTATCTTCCACAATGAGAGCTTTCAGTCCTTGGTAATTAAGCTTGCGACGTGGCTTGACTTCAATGGTCCCGGGCGTCGTTGTTTCTATCGCCAGCATAACGTGAAAACTGGTACCAATTCCTAACTCACTGGTTACCGTGACTGTCCCATCCATTAGCTCTACAATTTGTTTTACAATTGCTAAGCCCAACCCCGTTCCACCAAAACGCCTTGTCGTCGATGATTCAGCTTGTTCAAATGGGCGGAATATTTTTTCCTGAGCTTCTTTTGCTATACCTATCCCCGAATCCCGTATCCGAATAGAAAGATACCGTTTATCTTCCATCTGCTGCTCTTTTAGAGTCACTTCGACAAAGCCGTGAGAGGTAAACTTAACCGCATTATTCAGTAAATTAAACAGAATCTGTCTCAATCGTGCTTTATCTGAGTAATACCAGCGATCGTGAACAATATCGCTGTAAATCCTAAACTGCAGTCCTTTTTCATTGCATAAGGTATGGTAAACACTGTTAATGCTACCAATCAGTGAATCCAAGGGGAAACGGGTGTTATCAAGTTCTAATCGCCCTTGTTCAATCTTGGAGAAATCGAGAATTTCGTTAAGCAGCACCATCATGTGCTCGCCAGACTCATACAGACTATTAAGGTGTTGCCTCTGTTCTGGGGAAAGCTCTGTTTTCAATAAGATTTGCGCGGTTCCTAAAACACCATTCATTGGAGTTCTGATTTCGTGTGACAGAGTTGCTAAGAATGCACTTTTGGCTTGAGTGGAAGCTTGAGCTTTCACTTTTTCCGCTTCAAGATAAACGGTTTTTTGGTTAAATGAATCGATAAGCTGGCGGATCTCATCTTGGCTTCGATACGGCATATCGATAATACCGCCTTGCTTAGAATCACTCACTTTTTTGGCTATGATGGTAATCGGTTTGATCACATATTGATTGATCAAGTAATAACCGATCATAACGCAAACTAAAAGGATTGGAATGATACTCCGTTCGACATTCATCACCAGATCAAACACTTCGTCATTCACTAACCGATGGGCATTAATAACATCAACTCGCCATTCAAAATCACCAAAACCGAAATGACTTACGTTAGCTTCTTCACGTATTATAAAATTATGTTCAGTGATCAGGGATCCCCCCGAATCACTTAAGGATACGCCAAGGTTATAAAGCTCCGCTTGACTGGCAATAAATGTGGCTAACCCCGCCAATGACAGATCGACTGTTGCTACTCCAGCAAATTCACCGTTAACGTAATAGGGCGATGAAGCCGTGATCATCTGAACGTGCGTATAGGCATCAACATAGACTTCTGACCATACCACACTACCGACAGGCTTCTCTTTTACTGCGTTGTACCACTCTTCGTTATCGTAACCATGCGCTTCTTGATTGTTCCAAGAATGCAATTTGTCGACTTGACCGTCAGCGGCTCGATTATAAAATAGGCTACTGTATCGCTGCGATGCATTAATGCTGTAGGGTTTCGGCCATAGCCCACCACTGACGACAACATCATCAAGTATAGTGAACAGCGAAGAGAGCATTCTGTCTTGCTCAGCTTGGTTGGTTGCAGCTTGCCCAAGGCTGACAATGCTTTGGAGCACACCAATAGAACGGTTGAGAGGTTCGCGAATTTGGGCTGATAACACTTCTGCACGAAGATCTAAATTCTGTTTTAATTCAGCTCGTAGTGGCGCTTCGACAATCCAATAAGTGACGGTACCTGTGATCGCAATAAAAAAGCAGAGATAAAAAGAAAGGGCGATAATGCTCTTCTTCTTCAATGAAATAGGTGCTCTCATAAATCCTTTCAATTTTTTCTTTTGTGCAAATTATAGTGAATAATCTTAGCGAGCAATATGTTGATTGTTGTAAAACCTCACTAAAGCCAACAAATTATCAGCAAAATTCGCACATTGTATCGCTTTAACGTTAAAATGGCTGCAAATACACTCGGCAACTGATGGGATCTGCTGTGAATTTACAAGAACTCCTTACCCAACCCGAACTAGAAGATAAATTGCTTAATGAGGCCAAAACTCAAGGTTTTGTCGCATCCATGGCGTCAGCGCCTAACTTGCTCCCGCCAGAGGAATGGCTCCCTTTTCTATGGGGGGGAGAAGAGATCGCGCCATTTAGCGAAGGCAAACAGCTAGAAACCTATTTCCAACTGATCGTTGAAATGTGGAATGACTATCGCCCTGCTTTGCTCGAAAATCAATGGAGCTGGCCTACTGGTTGCTCACTCGATGAACAAGAAATAGTGACTGAACACGTCCGTGATTTTTGTGAAGGTTTTCTTCAAGGTTGGCAACTTACGCGTGATGATTGGGAAACGTTAATGCCTGAAGATAGCCAAGACAATGCGCTACTTGGGGGCGTACTCCTTTCGCTGAGTATGCTTTATGATCCTGAGACGTCCTTGGCAACACTTTCCCAACAAGGTATGCAAGGACTCGACCAGTTTGAAGAAATCTATCAGGCCATACCGGTGATGTTGTGTGGCTTAACGCAACGCGGCGCTCAGTTGGCACTAGAGCAATAACTTTGTTTTTGAATAGTTTTGTTTTCGAATAACGTTAATTTCAAATCAATTTGCTTGCGATAAAAAGGCTCTGAATAAGAGCCTTTTTTCATCCACTACCGCCGAAAGGAATTAGGCATTCCCTTTGACTTGCAAATTTAACTGTTCAGCAAAATCCAACATACGGTTTAATGGGATGAGTGATTTCACTCTCACGGCTTCATCGACGAAAATTTCGTGATCTTTACCGCCTTCCATAAGAGCTGACTCAATCGCTCGAAGACCATTCATCGCCATCCAAGGACAATGCGCGCAGCTTCGGCATGTTGCCCCGGCCCCTGCCGTCGGTGCTTCAATCAATTCTTTCTCAGGGACTAACTGCTGCATCTTAAAAAAGATGCCTTTATCGGTCGCCACAATCATTTTCTGTTGAGGTAAGGATTTTGCTGCCTTAATCAACTGGCTTGTAGAGCCTACAGCATCCGCAAGTTCTACCACACTGGCTGGTGATTCTGGATGCACAAGGATGGCTGCATCAGGATACAGTGCTTTCATCTTACGCAATGCATCGGCTGAGAACTCGTCGTGAACTACGCATTCACCTTGCCAGAGCAACATCTTTGCACCCGTTTTTTTCTCGATGTATGAGCCTAAATGGCGATCTGGCCCCCAAATTATGGGTTTATCTTCCGCATCTAAGTGCTCAACAATATCAAGTGCAATGCTCGATGTAACCACCCAATCGGCACGAGCTTTGACCGCCGCCGATGTGTTTGCATACACAACAACGGTATGATCTGGGTGTGCATCACAAAATTCTGTGAATTTATCGGCAGGACACCCCAGATCCAAAGAGCATTCTGCTTTTAAGGTTGGCATTAAAATGCGTTTTTCAGGGGTTAAGATTTTTGCTGATTCGCCCATAAATCGCACACCAGCGATGATCAATGTACTGGCAGGATGGCGATTACCAAACTTGGCCATCTCTAATGAATCACCAACAAAACCGCCGGTTTCTTCAGCGAGAGCTTGAATTTCAGGATCGGTATAGTAATGCGCAATTAATACAGCATCTTTTTCTTTTAAGAGTTGTTTGATACTTGCTGTATAGGCTTGTTTTTGCTCAACCGTTAGTGGAATGGGCTTTGGCGGAAATGGATAAATAGTTTCAATCGTATCTAATATGTGGCTCATTGCTCTTGCTCTACGCAACTTCCAAGAATCCGAGCATTGTACACCGCACCTAACGAAGGATCAAAAGCGATTCATAAAATAGTGCCGTCGAAAAAAGAGGCCGCAAGGCCTCTTTTTTATTAACTCAAATTGTTATCAATTCAAATTCTCTTTAGCAACCTTGGCAGACGCACTTGTAGGGTATTCATCCACAACTTGCTGATAATACTTATTTGCTTGCGCAGTATTATTATTGCGCTTGGCAATATCACCTAACTTAACCAGCGCATCAGCACGTTTATTAGAGTCACTGTAAGTGAGCACGGCGGCAAAACTTTGCGTCGCTTCTTTATCCTGCTTTTTCGCAAAATAGAGCTGCCCTAACCAATAATGGGCATTAGACGCAAAATTAGAATCTGGATAATCTTTTTGAAACTGTTGAAACGCTGCAATAGCACCACTGTAATCCCTTTTCTTCAGGATCAAATCAACCGCATTCTGATAGGCAGTTTGTTCATCAACATTGCTGCTAAACGTTCCTGCAATATCAGTGTCCGTTGTCGGCTGTGACGAACTTGCGGTTGTATTCTTCATTTCGCCACGTACGCGATCTAACTCGATAAAGAGTTCACGCTGACGCTGCAACATTTGCTGCATATCGTAGCTATTACGCTCTAACTGGCCACGTAGTTCGCTGATTTCAAGTGCCATATCATCGAGCTGCTGCTGCATTTTGAGTTGAACGCTATTACGGTTTTCAAGCAGACGTTCAAGACGTTGTACATTAGATTCAGATGATGATTGTTGAGCACGAGATGTGCTTGCTGAAGAGCTATTGCTAAGATCGGATACTGGAGCTGGTGCAGCGAGTACTTGACCCGCTGCACTTGCCAGTAACGTAAGCGTTACAATTCGCTTTAAGTTACTGAACATGAGGCGATTCCTCGATTAGTATACGAGAACCGCGCGGCGGTTCTTCGCATACACTTCTTCAGATTGACCAAGAAGAAGTGGCTTCTCTTCGCCATAGCTAACGATCGAGATTTGGTCAGCTTGTACACCTAGCGCTTGTAGATATTTCGCTACAGCTTGTGCACGACGCTCACCTAGCGCGATGTTATATTCAGGCGTACCACGTTCGTCAGCATGGCCTTCGATGGTAACTTTCATTGCTGAATTTTTGCTTAGGTAAGCTGCATGTGCAGCAAGCATATCTTCGTAATCACCAGCAATTGTCGCGTTATCAAATGCGAAATAAATGGTTTGAGTTTCACGAAGAGCTTGTTCCTTTAGCTCTTGTTCAGAGAGTTGGCCATTCGCATCAATTGGAGAAACTACAGTTGTATCAACGCTGTTTGCTGAACCTGAAGTAGACTGGTTAGTTTGAGTACCAGAAGCGTTTGTCGCTTCATCGCTTGAACTACATGCAGTTACTGCAAGTACTGGTAGCGCAATCAGTAGCCCTTTAAGAACTTTATTAAGTTGCATTTTTTTTCCTTACTTTTTGATACTTACTTGCTATAAAAACGGAGACCACGCAGGAGCCCTAACGCGACCATTTGTTGCCGGTAATCTAGCTTTGAAACGCCCATCTATAGACACCATCGAAAGTACATTCGCTTTGTTATAAATAGAACTGTATATGACCATACCACCATTGGGTGCAATACTTGGAGACTCATCGAGCAAAGTCTTTGTTAGAATTTGCACTGAACCAGTTTCCAAATCTTGTTTCGCCAGATTAAAACCCGAATTACTTCGGTTTACCATGACAAGGAATCGACCATCAGGCGTTATTTGTCCACCTAAATTCTGGCTGCCTTGCCATGTCAGACGATTGGTAGAACCGTCTGATAAATTTACTTGATATATCTGTGGTTTACCACCCCGATCCGAAGTAAATATTAGCGATTTACCATCAGGATGCCAGAACGGTTCTGTATTATTTGATCTGCCACTCGTTATTTGTTTCAGCTTCTTGGTTGTCAAGTCCAGAGTATAAACCTGTAAGCTGCCCGTTTTAGACAACACCAAAGCAAGGGTTTTCCCATCTGGCGAGAACCTTGGTGCCCCATTATGACGTGGGTACGAGGTCACTTTCTCTCTTTCGCCAGTATAAATATTCATGATGAATATTTCCGCTTGGCCGTTTTGGAAGCTCACATACGCCAGTTGCTTACCATCAGGTGACCAAGTCGGTGACATCAAAGGCTGTTTTGAACGAAGTACCAAACGTTCATTGTAACCGTCATAGTCAGCAACCCTTAGCTGGTAAGGATATTGTTCATCGTCGTTGACCACCACGTAGGCAATACGAGTGAGAAACGCACCCTTATCACCCGTGAGTTCTTGATAGACCAAATCTGAAATTCGATGCGCATACTCACGCATTCGGTTTGCTGGTACGGTGGCAACTTTATTGAATAAAACATGATCTTTAGAAAGCACCAACTGTCCATCGTTACTTAATGCTTTGCTTTGGCCTTGTGTCAGTTGACCACGTACTACATCTACCAATTGGTAGTTGATGACATAGTTACCTTCTGCATTTTGCGTAATGCTACCTGTGAGCAAAGCATCAACACCAATACTGGTCCAAGCATCAAACTTCACATCGGTTTCATTGTAAGGCGTTTGTGGCATTTTGCTGGTCGCAATCGGGCTAAATTTACCACTACGTTGCAAATCTGACGCGATCACCGCAGAGACATCCTGCGGTAATTTTGTTTTGCCTTCCCACTTAAACGGTACGATAGCAATCGGCCTTGCTGAATTAATGCCGTCGGTGATCACAAGCTCCAATGCGGCGTTGGCGAGCTGTACACTACTTGCGATGACAAGTAAGCATCCTAACATCAATCGCTTTAACACAAGCTTTTCCTTTTAATTTGGTTCTACAGTTAAATTAATGTTTTTCAATTGATTGACTACATCAAGATCATCTTTGGGCAGCGGAAACGTCCCCACCTGCGCCACAGCACGTTTTGTCGCCGCGCATAACCTTGAGTCACCATCAATAATGCTTAGATTACCGACTATTGCTCCAGTTCCCGTTGGAATGAGCCGTAGGTTCACTTTGCACTGTTTACTTTTAAAACTGTCTTCAATCAGCAAATTTTGTTGAATGAGCTGCGTATAGATTGCTCCATACCGCTGAGCTTCGTTCATTACAAATTGGGAACGAGCTGAGCTATTTTGCTCGGCTTCTGTTTCTAACCCAGAAAAAATGTTATTCAGCGCCGCTTCTTGTTCTTTGCGTTCACGCTCCAATCTCTCTAAACGTGCTTTCTCTTTTTTTGCATTTTCGGCCGCTTTCTTCGCCTCTTGTTCTTTGGCTATTCGCTCTTTCTCGGCTCGCTCTGCTGCTTCTCGCTCTTTACGAGCTTTCTCTTTAGCTTGTTCTGCCTCTTTTTCACGGGCAATGCGTTCTTTTTCCGCTTTCGCAATTTCAGCCTCTTTAGCGATGCGCTCCTGTTCTGCTTTTTTTACCGCTTCTTCTTTTATCTTACGTTCCGTTTCCGCTTTTACCGCTCGCTCTTTTTCTTTACGAGCTCGTTCTTCTGCCACTTTACGCTCTTGTTCTTTTTCGGCACGTTGCTTTTCAGCTTCTCTGGCCGCTTTCGCTTCCTGAGCTTGTTGTTCTTTTAGTTGGCGAATATTCTCTTCTTCCACCTTGCGGTTTTTTTCCAACTGCTCACTTTCGCGGCGTAACTTATCCAGCCGATCCTGCTCTTTTTTGGCAGCAGCTTCACGCTGGTTACGAATTTGCTGGGCCTGTTTTTGTACCAATTGTGGATCAATCACCACAGCTTGAACCATCTGCCCTGCAGGCTCGGGCTTAGTTAGGCTAAAATCCGAACCCCATAACAAAGCAATGATCAACACTATATGCAAAACAGCCGAGATAATGATGGGCTTTTTGTAATCGCTTTTTTTGGATTTATGATCTTTCATGAACAGTACAAACTATCCTTTAATTTCGGTTAGCAGACCTACTTTTGAAATGCCCGCACGATTCAATTCATCCAGAACCAGTATCACTTCTGCATAAGGCGTTGCAGCATCACCGCCAACCGCAACCGGTGAATCCGGTTTCAACGACAATTCAGCTTTGACTCTAATGATGACATCTTGCAGCGAAAGACCCCGCTCGACTTCCTCATTATTTACGCTCAACCCGAGACGACCTTCTTTATCTATTTCCACGATGATAAAACTACTATCACTATCACCTTTCAGCTCAGCCGCTGACTTTGAAGTGGTTGTTTTAGGAAGCTCGACGTCAACGCCTTGAGTGACAAACGGCGATGTCACCATAAAAATAATCAGCAACACGAGCATAACGTCGATATAAGGGACAACGTTAATCTCAGCTGTCAACTTGCGCTTTTTACGCTGGTAACCCACCATCGTCTATTCCCTACCAGCCATCGCTTGGCGGTGAAGAATGCTATGAAATTCTTCAGAAAAGGTGGCGTAATTATGCTCTAATTTGCTGACTTTATTGCTCAACCTGTTGTAAGCCATCACCGCAGGAATAGCCGCAAATAAACCCATGGCGGTCGCAATCAGCGCCTCTGCAATACCAGGAGCCACCATTGCTAACGTCGCTTGCTTCACCGCACCTAACGCAATAAATGAGTGCATGATTCCCCATACCGTACCAAATAATCCAATGTATGGGCTGATAGAACCCACGGTCGCTAGAAATGGCAGACTGGTCTCTAACTCGTCCACTTCCCTTGCGACAGCAACTCGCATCGCACGTCCCGTCCCTTCCATGATGAAATCGGGTGAAGTGGCGTTAGTCTTGCGTAAACGCGCAAATTCGGTAAAGCCAGAATAAAAAATCTCTTCTGTACCCAAAAGTTCATCTTTACGCTTTTTGACATCTTGATAAATAACGGATAAGTCAGTACCAGACCAAAATTTGTCTTCGAAAGCATCAGCGTTCTTTTCTGCTTGGGAAAGGACTTTACTACGTTTGATGATCATCGCCCACGAAACGATAGACATCCCCAAAAGGATTAGCATCACCATCTTGACCAATAAGCTGGCTTGCAAAAACAGATCGAGAATTGAGATATCAGCAGTCACTATGGGTTAACTCCAAAATTATTGATTGAGGCATCGCTTTTGGCCTCATGTTCTGATTGTCGATGCATGCTACCTTAACTATTGCTTTACACAATACTTTACCTTCAGGATTGACGAGCTCTTGACAGAAGATCAGTGAGGCTTTTTTCAACGCCGAAATCACAGTATTTATCGTCAGCATATCGTCTAAACGTGCAGCTTGTAGAAAATCGATGTCAACGTGCCTGACCACAAAACCAATGTTCTGCTGCAAAAGCGTCTGCTGAGACACTCCAACTGCGCGTAACATTTCAGTTCGGGCTCGTTCAAAGAATTTAAGATAGTTTGAGTGATAGACGACACCACCAGCATCCGTATCTTCATAGTAAATCGTTACAGGCCAATGAAAGGCTGAGGCTGTATTTTGCACAAAGGTTCCAACACATATACAGATTTAGGCGGATACTATAACGCAACTCATTGACGTTAGTACAAGCATTGAGTGGACTTTTACAAAACTTGAAACAAAAAATTAGTGCTGTCTCAAAGAGGCAGCACTAATGTGGGTCGTTAATCAACCTTCGACAGGTTATTCATACACAGTAAATATCAAACTAGTCGAATAATCGTTAGGTAAATTAAGATCGATAATGAAATGTAGGGGCTAAACAATAATTGCCAAAACCATTTGCGTGGTCTAAAGCCAACACCAAAAACCATACTTGCACACAGCGCCCATATCATGAGTGGTGAAATAACCGCGTTAAAACCACCAATGCTCTGAGAATATAGCTCGGGATCCCACATAATCATGGCGATATGATAAAAACCAAGCAAGAGCGATAAGACTCTGAGCAGAGTCTTATCAACCAATTTATGGTACTCAGTGACTTGCATTGCAAGTTTACTCACTGTCTTTGTCCATCATTTCGGAATGCTCTAACCAAAGAGCGTTGATGATGCCAAATGCACAAGCTAAAAGCACACCTAGAATCCATGCGAAATACCACATATCTATGCTCCTTAGTAAAGTGAGTTTTTGTTTTCTTCAATAAACTTGCTATCAAGACGACCAAACATCTTGTAGTAAGTCCAAGTAGTGTAACCAAGAATGATAGGTACCATTACAAAAGCGACCACTGTCATTAAGTTCAACGTCAATTCACTCGATGTTGAGTCCCACATGGTCAAGCTGTTACTTGGTACTAAGCTTGAAGGCATGATAAATGGGAACATCGCAAAACCAGCGGTGAAAATCACACCCGCATTGGCTAAGCTAGAAGCCAAGAATGCAAGACCACCTTTTTCAAAACGCGACGCCAACACAGCAAGTAGTGGCATGGCAACACCCAAAGCTGGTGCGATCCATAGTAATGGGTAAGCGTTGAAATTAGCCATCCACGCCCCCGCCTCACGTATCACTTCTTTATTGAGTGGGTTTGATGCGGCATGTGTATCAATGACGCTGGTAATCACGTAACCATCGATGTTTTGGATCCAAAACCCTGCAGCGACGAAAGTAATAGCAACCAACAAGCCCATTAGTTGAGCGACGCCACGAGCGCGTGCATGCAGCTCATCGGTGGTTTTCATCTGTAGCCAAGCGGCACCTTGTAAAATAATCATAAACAAGCTGACTAAGCCACAAAGCAGAGCAAATGGGTTCAACAGACCAAAAAATGAACCGTGATACGTTGGCATCATGAAATCACTGAGTTGGAATGGCACGCCTTGTAGTAAGTTGCCAAAGGCAACACCAAAGATGACTGGTGGTACAAAGCCACTAATTGAAATACAGATATCCCAAGTATTACGCCACTTTGGATCTTCAATTTTTGAACGGTAATCCAAACCGATCGGACGAAGCCATAATGCAGCCAATGTAACAATCATAGCCAAATAAAATCCGGAAAATGATGTCGCATAGACTAACGGCCAAGCCGCAAACAGTGCACCACCTGCCGTGATAAGCCAAACTTGGTTACCATCCCAGTGTGGAGCAATAGAGTTGATCATGACACGACGCTCACTGTCATTCTTACCAATGACGGGAACAAGAGCACCAACGCCCATGTCAAAACCATCTGTGATTGCAAAACCAACCAGCAGTACGCCGATCAGCACCCACCAAATTAGTCGCAAGATTTCGTAATCAAACATTATTCTATCTCCCTGCCTTATGCTTCGACTTGACGGCTAACTTTGTCTTCAACAGAGTTTGCGTTTTGCTCAAAGTGATAACGACCAGTTTTCAGGCTGCTAGGCCCTTTACGAGCAAATTTAACCATCAGGTAAACTTCAGCAATCAAGAACACAGTGTACAGTGCAAGAATCGCAAACAATGAGGTCCATAATTCGCCCAGAGTTAGCGCAGAAGCGGCAACATTGGTCGGCAATATTTCACCAACAGCCCATGGTTGACGGCCATATTCAGCAACAAACCAACCTGCTTCAATTGCAATCCACGGTAGAGGAATACTGAACAAGGCGGCTTTAAGTACCCATTGTTTTTGCTCAATTTTCTGACGGCAAGTTTGAATAAATGCTGCACCAAAGACAAATAGCATCACAAAACCAACACCAACCATCAGACGGAATGACCAAAATAGTGGCCATACGGTTGGTATTGAATCATCGGCGGCGGCTTGAATTTGCTCTTCCGTTGCATCGCTCACTTTATCGGTATAACGTTTTAGCAATAAGCCGTAGCCCAAATCGCCTTTCACTTCTTCAAAAGCGGCAATGTTTGCTGGCGATTTTTCGCCTGCACGTAATTTCTCTAACAGTTCATAGGCATACATACCGTTACGAATTCGGTCAACGTGTTGATCGCGTAGATCGCGTAACCCTGTGACTTCGGTATCCAGTGAACGTGTAGCGATAATACCCATCACGTACGGAATTTTTACTGCATAATCGGTGTGCATGGCGTCTTGGTTAGGCAAACCAAACAGTGTAAATGCAGCCGGTGCAGGTTCCGTGTGCCACTCGGCTTCAATCGCAGCCAGCTTCACCTTTTGAACTTCACCCACTTCATATCCTGATTCATCACCAAGCACAATCACGGACAAAATAGCGGCCATGCCGAATGATGCAGCGATAGCGAATGAGCGGCGTGCAAACGCAACGTCTCGACCTTTCAGCAAGTAATATGAACTAATACCAAGAATGAACATCGCGCCAGTGGTGTAACCAGAAGCTACGGTATGCACAAATTTCACTTGAGCGACAGGGTTGAAAACGACTTCAGCAAAGCTGACCATTTCCATACGCATAGTTTCAAAATTGAATTCTGCGCCAACTGGGTTTTGCATCCAACCATTCGCAATCAAGATCCAAAGTGCCGAGAAATTGGACCCCAGAGCAACCAACCAAGTCACGCCCAAGTGCTGGCGTTTTGATAGTCTATCCCACCCAAAGAAGAACAAACCGACAAAGGTTGATTCTAAAAAGAAGGCTACAAGTGCTTCAATCGCAAGAGGGGCGCCAAAAATGTCACCTACATAGTGGGAATAGTATGACCAGTTTGTACCGAACTGGAACTCCATAGTGAGGCCAGTGGCCACCCCAAGGGCAAAGTTAATACCAAAAAGCTTACCCCAGAACTTTGTCATGTCCTTATAGATTTGCTTATCAGTCATTACATACAAAGATTCCATGATGGCTAAAAGAAAAGCCATACCTAGAGTCAATGGAACGAACAGGAAGTGATACATCGCTGTCAGTGCAAACTGCAACCGCGATAGATCAACGACGTCAATCATGGTAACTCCTTTGTGCCGGCTGAATGACACTTTTGACATGCTAAACGGGTTAAAATTCCTCAAAATTCATCAGTGATATAACCTCATCAAATGTTGAAAAATATCAGAATTTTGTTGCAAGCATGTACCGTTATGGTTAGTTAATTGTTAAGCATCAGCTAATATAGCTGGGACTAATACTACTTCTAAATGCAGGTTGTTTCAAAAGATTTATGGGAGAAAAAAGCCTTGATTTACATCAATTTTCACGCGGCAAATCTGAACAAAAAAAGAACAAAATGATCCACATCAAAGGAAGAATGAAATTGTTGTGAGTATTTAGTGAAAGGGATAGAAATTAATACAACGAATCACACAGAGAGTTAACAATACACTTCACATCATTAACTCTTTAGTGATAAGGAAATTATCATAAATAAGATGTAGTTCACACTTTGTGCTTACCACCTAAAAATGACAATGAGGTGTAAACTTATTTTTCAATTCCGAAGTGAAGATAGGCGCGATCGGTCGCCATTCGTCCTCTTGGTGTCCGTTGTAAATAACCTTGTTGGATAAGAAAGGGCTCTAACACATCTTCAATGGTATCTTTTTCTTCGCCGATTGCAGCAGCTAGGTTATCGAGACCAACAGGGCCACCGCCAAATTTGTCCATAATCGCTAGTAATAGCTTTCTATCCATATAGTCGAAACCTTGGCTATCAACATCCAACATGTTTAGCGCTTTATCTGCAGTCTCTATACATATGTGCCCGTTGCCTTTCACTTCAGCGTAATCTCGAACTCGGCGCAATAAACGGTTGGCAATCCGAGGCGTTCCCCTTGCTCTCCTAGCCACTTCAAGTGCACCATCCGCTTCCATCGACAATCCTAAACAGTCCGCGCTTCTTTGCACTATGTACTGTAGATCATCAATTTTGTAATACTCAAGGCGCTGTACAATACCAAAGCGATCACGCAAGGGTGAGGTTAACGAGCCAGCGCGAGTTGTTGCTCCAATCAGCGTAAAAGGGGGTAAATCGATTTTAATGGACCGAGCGGCTGGACCTTCGCCAATCATTATATCGAGCTGGTAATCTTCCATTGCGGGATAAAGAATTTCTTCAACCACCGGACTTAATCGATGAATTTCATCAATAAAAAGAACGTCGTTCTCTTCAAGGTTAGTCAGTAATGCCGCCAAATCGCCTGCTTTTTCCAATACCGGACCAGAAGTTGTGCGGATATTCACTTCCATCTCATTGGCAACGATATTGGCTAATGTTGTTTTTCCAAGCCCTGGAGGGCCAAAAATCAGGAGATGGTCGAGTGGTTCGCTGCGCATTTGTGCCGCTTTAATGAAGATTTCCATTTGATTGCGTACATGATCTTGGCCACGATAATCCGCTAATTTTTTGGGACGAATCGCGCGATCAATAATATCTTCATCTTTAAAAATAGGGCTATCAGGAGCAATTAAGCGATCAGCTTCAATCATACCATTGCTCTCAAGGCTTCTTTAATCAGCGCTTCACTGGTCATGTCAGCTTTCATTACTTGTGCCACTACTTTAGAAGCTTGTTGAGGCTTATAACCCAAAGAAAGTAACGCACTGATCGCTTCTTCTTCCGCATTGCTCGTGAGCGCTTCCAAGGAATTGTTATCGACTGGCGCAGCGTCAGTAGCGGGAGTGAAGAGGTCACCGGCTCCCCAACCTTTCAGCCTATCTTTCATCTCAACAACCAAACGTTCAGCGGTTTTTTTACCCACGCCAGGAAGCTTAACTAATGTGGAGATATCTTCACGCTCAACGCATGAAACAAATTGACCCGCCGTCATTCCGGACAAAATACCCAAGCCTAATTTTGGCCCGACGCCATTCGCTTTAATCACTTCACGAAATAAAGCTCGCTCTTTTACCGTGTTGAAACCATATAAAAGCTGCGCATCTTCTCGGACCACAAAATGGGTATAAATGACCGCTTCTTCGCCCAATTTAGGGAGTTCATAGAAGCAACTCATTGGCATTTGGACTTCATAACCAATGCCAGCGACTTCAATCAATAGCTCTGGAGGTTGCTTTTCAATCAGAATGCCGCGAAGACGTCCAATCACAGGAAATTCCTTAGAGAAATGAGGTTATTTGACTCGGATGATAATAAATAACTGGATGTATAGCCAGTAGAAAAATACCACCTCGTTCGAGATCGGTTTTTCAGCGATATCGGCCTTTTTTAGCACTGCTTGCCCGCCCAGCTAACGCGATCAAGGTTTTATTGGTATTCGCATGACAAATTGCCACACCCAGAGCATCAGCGGCATCCGCTTGTGGCTTAGCCGATAATTTGAGCATTTGCTGGACCATATGTTGCACCTGCGCTTTATCAGCACTACCCGTACCAACTACAGATTGTTTAACCAGTCGAGCGGCATATTCATAGACTGGAAGATCCGCATTCACCGCCGCCACAATAGCACTGCCCCTTGCTTGCCCGAGTTTGAGTGCTGAGTCCGCATTCTTTGCCATAAATACTTGCTCGATGGCAAAAACATCAGGTTGAAACTGTGTGATGATTTCCGTCACGCCAGCGTAAATTTGCTTGAGCCGCCCAGGTAACTCTTTTTCGGATGTACGAATACATCCACTACCAAGATAGTACAAATATCGTCCATGCTGCCTGATCACACCATAACCTGTGATTCGCGAGCCGGGATCTATACCTAAAATAATTGACATGAAAACCTTAATCGTGGACGAAAAACAAAATGGGCTTAACCAATAAAGTTCAAGCCCATCATCGACAAGTTAACTGCCTGATTATTTACGACGCCAAGTAGTCCCACTTGGGCCATCTTCTAAAATGATGCCGAGTTCGTTCAACTTATCGCGTGCCACGTCAGCATTAGCCCAATCTTTTGCTGCACGTGAGTCATTACGCAGTTTGATCAAAGCTTCAATCTCCGCCACTTGTTCGTCGCTATTAGTGTCTCCTTTAAGAAACGCTTCTGGATCTTGATGCAAAATTCCAATCACATCGGCAAGCTCACGCATAAGTGCGCCAAGAGCGCTGGCTTGCTGAAGATTTTCTGTCTTCAACTTGTTGATATCACGTGCCATATCAAACAATACGGAATAAGCCTCTGGCGTATTAAAGTCATCATTCATCGCTATCGTAAAGCGACTGACATACTCTTCACCGCCCGCAACTGCTACGGTTAAATCCAACCCTCTCAACGCTGTGTATAGACGCTCTAGCGAGGCACGCGCTTGTTTTAGGTTATCTTCGCTGTAATTTAATTGGCTGCGATAATGGCCCGACATCAAGAAATAGCGCACCGTTTCCGCATCATAGTGAGCAAGTACATCGCGGATTGTGAAAAAATTCCCTAATGATTTAGACATTTTTTCTCTATCCACCATCACCATGCCACTGTGCATCCATGTGTTCACATAGGGAGTGTCATGTGCGCAGCATGATTGAGCAATTTCATTTTCATGGTGAGGAAACTGCAAATCAGAGCCTCCACCATGAATATCAAAGTGGTTACCCAAAATCGCTGAATTCATCGCCGAACATTCGATGTGCCAGCCTGGGCGTCCTTCTCCCCATGGGGAGTCCCAAGTGGGCTCTCCCGGCTTCGACATTTTCCACAACACAAAATCAAGTGGGCTACGCTTAGCAAGATCAACATCAACACGAGCGCCCGCTTGAAGCTGATCGAGATCTTGTTTGGATAACTTGCCGTATTCGTCAAATTTGCTGACTTCAAACATCACATCACCATTAGAAGCAACGTAAGCAAAACCGCGTTCAATCAGTCGTTGCACCAAGCCTATGATTTCTTGGATATAAGCGGTTGCACGAGGCTCGACATCTGGACGTTTCATATTCAATGCATCGAAATCTGCATGCATGTCTGCGATTAAGCGCTCGGTTAGCGAATCGCAAGATTCACCATTTTCGGCAGCACGTTTAATGATTTTGTCATCAATATCAGTGATGTTACGCACAAATGTAAGGTCATAGCCTAAGTAGCGCAAGTAGCGAGAAATCACATCAAAAGAAACGAAGGTGCGACCATGGCCAATATGACAGAGATCATAAATGGTGACTCCACAGACATACATACCCACTTTGTTGGCATGAATTGGTTTGAATTCTTCTTTTTGTCTAGTGATTGAGTTATATATTTTCAGCATGATCTCTATCTAATAACTGTTTGAACTAAAATGGCTTCACAGTATAACAACTCTAGCCTAGCTTGGTCATCCTTATTCTCTCGCAATAATACGGCCCCTAAAGACATTTGTTGATTTGAATGTGTCCAAAGTTCAGTTAAAATCCGGGCCTCAACGAAAAATAGATAAAGGTAACTATCATGATCATCCTTCACACGAATTTTGGTGATATTAAAATTCAACTTAATGAAGAAAAAGCACCAGAAACAAGCGCAAACTTTCTACAGTACTGCCGTGACGGTTTTTACGATAACACTCTGTTCCACCGCGTTATCGATGGATTCATGATTCAAGGCGGCGGCATGACCTCTGGCCTAAAAGAAAAAATAACTCGCGCAACGATTAAAAACGAAGCCAACAATGGCCTAAGCAATAAGATCGGTACTCTTGCCATGGCGCGCACTATGGATCCACACTCTGCAAGTTCTCAGTTTTTCATCAACGTGAACAACAACACATTCCTAGATTTTCGTTCAGAAAGCCGAGATGGCTGGGGCTACTGCGTGTTCGCTGAAGTGATCGAAGGTATGGATATTGTGAACAAAATAAAAGCCGTGAGCACAGGCTCTATGGGCATGCATCAAGATGTTCCACTAGAAGAAGTGTTCATTTCTGGCACAACCATCGAAGAGTAACGGTAAAAGGAGCGCTATGCGCTCCTTATTTTTATTATGCATACACTATTTATTTCTGATTTACACCTAAGCCCTTCTCGACCAGATATCACCGAGTGTTTTATCCGTTTCATGCGCGAAGAAGCCATTCATGCCGATGCACTGTACGTGCTTGGCGATCTTTTCGAATTTTGGATAGGTGACGATGATAATTCACCTTTCGCCAACCAAATAAAATCGGAATTTAAACAACTGACTCGCGAAGGGGTTCCTTGCTATTTTACTCAAGGAAACCGCGACTTCTTGCTTGGCAAACGATTTGCGAAAGAAACCGGAATTACTCTTCTCCAAGAAGAACAAGTAATTGACCTTTACGGAAAAAAAGCCGTGGTGTTGCATGGCGACACACTCTGTATTGACGATATAAAGTATCAAGCCTATCGAAAGAAGGTTCACCAGCCTTGGCTACAATGGGTATTTAATCGGCTGCCATTTTTTGTAAAGGTTCGTATTGTGGGTAAAGTACAGTCAGGCATCCATAATGATAAGCAAATGAAATCTATGGATATTATGGATGTTACACAAAGTGAAGTGGATAGAGTTCTGACCCAGTATGGGGTCGATTTAATGATTCATGGCCATACTCATCGACCAGAGATTCATCACAGAAATCAACTTCATGGCACCGCAACGCGAATTGTTTTGGGTGACTGGTACACCCAAGGTTCAGTCTTAGTCTATGCTAATGATGGTTACGAACTGCAAACTCGACCTTTTAGTTCTAAAAACTGACGCCAAGTCGCACTCTGGTACTAATTGGTTTAAGTGGTCGAATCAAAAGTTAAGCTATAATAAGTATAATCAATAATATCAATAATTAGATAAGAGTCTTGCCTTGAAATACTCCTATATCGCCAGACAACCCATACTCGATCGTGACCGAAAAACTATCGGCTACGAGCTGCTATTTCGAGACGGTCCTAAGAACACCTTTCCAGATATAGACCCAGACTTAGCAACGAGCCGGTTACTCTCTGATCATTTTTTATCCACTCATTACAATACGCTGGGTAAGCATTTAGGGTTTGTCAATTTTCCTTATCAAAGCCTGATTAACCTCGTGCCTACGCTTTTTCCTGCGCAAAACTTGGTCGTTGAGGTATTGGAAGATTGCGAACCAACTTTAGAGTTATTAGAAGCAATTAAAAAGATGGCGAAGCTTGGTTACCGAATTGCGCTTGATGACTTTGTACCCAGTTCAGGCTGGCTCGTCTTCTTCCCCTATGTGTCAATTATCAAATTTGACATCCGTATCGTTCCCCTTGAAAAAGCCGCTCGCTTTATTCAAAAACTTGGTGCGACGAAAATTGAGTTCCTTGCTGAGAAAGTAGAAACCTATGAAGAGTTTAAGCAAGCTAAAAAGGCGGGCTTTACCTATTTTCAAGGCTACTTTTTTAGCAAACCAGAGATGTTACAGCGCAAAGCGTTAGAGCCTGCATTTCTTACTGTGGTGCAACTGTTCAAAGAAATAGCCAAATCTAACCTCGATTACAAAGCCATTGAGGAGCTTGTCGCCACCGACCTGACCCTGTCTTATAAACTGTTAACCTTTGTTAACTCATCCGCGACAGTCAGTTCAAAGATCCACTCATTTAAACAAGCGCTGATTTATCTCGGCGAACAACGATTGAGAAAGTTTATCTCCTTGGTTGCGATTGCTTCGACGCAAGAATCTAAACCGGATTATTTGTATGGCTTATCCATTCAAAGGGCAAGATATTGCGAACTGATCGGTGTGAAAGCAAAAATGAACGTTGAACCCGGTTCGGCCTTCCTGACAGGAATGTTTTCGCTACTCGATAGCCTACTTGATCAACCTTTAGAAAGTATCATGGAAGAGATGCCTATCGACGAATACGTTAAACTTGCACTAATAGAGGGGAAAGGAGAATTAGGTCTGGTACTTGAATTAACTCGAGCTTATGAACAGGCTGACTGGCAAAAGGTTGAGAAAATTGCTCATGCATTAAGTATCGAAGAACCCGTGGTGAAAGAGTGTTACAACGAAGCTGTGAAATGGACAGCCGATTTACTGGGTGTCCATTCCTGAGTAGACATCGAGTTTAGATCTCCTTAAACTTCCCCGTCTTATATGAATGGGCAATTTGAGAGGATTTATGAGCCAATGCTATTGTGGTCGCCATTTAGATTACCAACACTGTTGTGAACCAATCCACAGTAATTCAGCTTTAGCCATCTATCCAGAACAACTGATGAGAGCCCGCTATAGTGCCCATGTTCTGGGTTTGGTTGATTTCGTCATCAATACCTATCATCCGAGTTGCAATGCACCACAGCAACGCGACGCGATTGAAGAATCAATCAACAGTCAATGGTGTGGGCTAGACGTCATCTCCGCAAGTATCCGCAACAACGAAAATGAAGGCTTCGTTCATTTCAAAGCCTATTACACACAGAATCAACAGCAATTTTGTCTGCAAGAACGTTCACGATTTATACGAGAAAATGGTATCTGGTTCTACATTGACGGTGAATTTCCACAGGAGAACACACCAACGAAGCTAGGACGAAATGACCCATGTCATTGCGGTAGCGGCAAGAAATTTAAGAAGTGTTGTGGGTAGAAGATTAAAACCATATTTCACACTGACCTTAATTATCACCCTATTGATTATTAAGCCATAACTTAAACTGGTTTTGTTCTCCAGGAGACGCCTTCAAATAGATCATTTTCATCAAATCTACTAACTGATTTTCTTGAGATGTAGATTTAATACTTTGTGATTGTTCAGGTAAAAAGCTTTCCGTTCCACTGCCGATTGTAATGTAGCTCACAGGTATGGCGGCTATACCACCTTTTATATTGTAGTCTCTAGCTTCTTGTACATAATTACGACCAATCTGTACCCCATTCTCAATCAAGGTGCCCTGTACTATGTCTATGTACTCACCTTTTTTTGTATCCTTCAACTTCCAATCAAGCGGTGAAATTTCCCTTTGTGCTTCTCGATAGGATTTAAATGTTGGAAGTTCAAATATCATTTCTGCTGAAGAAGCTTTGAACTTAGCAATAATCACATCTCCATACACCGTTTTTATCAAATCCTTACCAACAAATTCAGGTTGATATTTAAAAACAATTTGATTTATCCCTTCTTTTAAGAAGATTCGATTACCTTTCGCGCTATAGCTTTTATCAAAATCTGGTTTTTCCATATTGATAGCTAATACCTTAACATCTTCATCTACCAGTAAGATATTTGCCAAAGCGTTACTCATAGTAAAACAAGTGACAAGAATAATGGCTATTGACCGAAAAATTTTCATTAATATGTTCCTCTACTGGAAAATACAAGACCCAGCAAAAGCCGGGTCTTACAATTAGGAATTAAATTCTAACTACTACCAGTAGAAACGTGCACCGACGCCGAAATTAGTTTTATCGTCAGTCTTAGCATCTGCTGTTGTAGTACCTTCAAAGTTATAACCTACTTCAGTAAAGACGCGAGCCCATTTAGAGAACTTATACTCAATACCAACGTACGATAGAGAAGCGTCCGAATCAACTGTTCCTGATACGTTAGAAGAACCTAGTACTAACTCATAGCCAGCATAAAGAGTGGTCTTATCAGCCACAGCAAACATACCTGCTAAAGAAATCCCATGAGAATCAACAGTCTCATTAGTTGGTTTATCTTCAGCTTCATTGTAGTAGTAAGTCAAACCTAAAGTGTGTTCACCAAGTGAGTACTCCCCTGTCACTTCGAAAGATAGATTCTCAGTGTCATGAGCTACGCTTCCAACTGCAATTTTGTTTACAGAAGAAAGAACACCTGCATGCATAGATAGATCACCGAAAGATTTACCTACAAATACCTCACGAATTTCTTCATTTTTATCTTTCTCGCCTAGCGCGTAACCTGCTTTTAGCCAGAAAGAGTCATTTTCGAAAGCGTATTTGATTTGAGAGTCATTGTTCCACTCGTGTCCGTAAAGCAGTGCAGAACCGCCGAAGAAGTAAGAGTAATCTGCACCATATACATCATCAGCAAACGTGCCTTCTTTACCAATACGGACAACGCCATATTCACCCATATCAAAACCGAATATGTGGCGACGTACAAAAACAGTATCATCAGTACGCTCACTTGAATCAGCACCAGCACCGTAGTTATCACCTAACGCTACGCCGATTTCAACTTCACCCAGAATTTTTAAGTTATCATTTACAACGTAAACACCGTTGACACCGACACGTGAAGAGCTAGTGTTTAGCTCTGCGTTATGGTCTGTCTTATCTAGGAATAGTAGAGTTGGACGCAATTGGCCGTAGAAATCTACCGAACCTTCTTCAGATTTGAATACTTCAGCTGCGTTAACTGAGCTTGCTGCCGCAAGCACTGCTAGTGCTAATAGAGTCTTTTTCATAATTAATCCACTGCCTTTTCTTATGTATGGGAATTCCTTATCCGGTTCCCTTTGTTTTTGCTGGCAACTTCCAAATTTAAACTCGGTTCGTTGCCGCCATTAAATCTCAAGGATTAGATTGCAAAAGATTATCCTGCATGTCAAATATCCTAAAAAATAAACAAAAATAAAGGTAAAAATAATTAAAAACATATAGTTACATGATTTTTTCATAAAATTACGGG
>NZ_CAWPDB010000131.1:0-29088 GCF_963886625.1 Vibrio sp. V23_P3S9T160 | reverse complement strand
CGTTAGGCTGGATCATTCTCTAACTCCATGTTATTGGCAAAAATATTATTGTTTTTATGTTAATGTTTTGTTAACTCTAGCATGGTGGAATGGTTAGGTAAAAGAAGATTGTAGTTACTAAACGTTAAAGTTGCGCGCTGGATTCACTTTCTTATTTTGACACTCCTAACTCCGAGTAGCGTTTATTTCTGTTCAGTTGATTCTATCCTTCGGGTCAATTTCTGGGTGGGTATCAATCACCTGTTTTAAGTACTCTTGATGATAACGAAGGGCATTGACACAGTGTTTATCAAGCTTGCCGCTCACGACCATTTTTTCCAGCTCGAGAAGGGCGAAAGGAACAGACCAAGCTTGTCTGTATGGACGATGACTTGTTAAGGCATCAAAGACGTTGGCAACAGCAATAATGCGTGCCGATATCGGGATATTGTCTTGCATGAGGCCGTAAGGGTAGCCACTGCCATCCAAAAACTCATGATGATAAGCGACGATCTCTTTTAATATGGATATGCAAGGGTGATCAGGTGTACCTATGTCATCAATAATTTGATTAATGATTTCAATACCTTTTTCTATGTGGCTATACAGTTGAGCACGCTCTGGTTTATCTAATGTATTCGGGTTAAGTAATAAGCTTGTCGGTAGGGCAAGTTTGCCTATGTCGTGATAGCGCGAAAACTGGATAATGTTATCAATGGTTTCATCATCCAGTTGATAAATGTCAGCAACCTCAGTAGCGATGACCTTGGCATAACAGCTAATACGTTCTTTATGCTCTTTCGATTCCAGTTGATGCTCTGGGGAGCGCGCTTGAGTCAAATTTACAGTCTCTAAAATAGTGTGGACTAAATCGTATTCAGAGCAAACTGCAAAGCGAATCATCTCAATAAAAGGTTCTACATTCTGCTTTACCTGTTCGGTAAACAAATGGCTTTGACACGAGTTGAGGAAAATAAAGCCAATAAATGCTTGCTGGTGGTAAGTCGGAATCGCCAGTGATGAACAATAACCTTGCTCAATTAGCCAGCGAGTATGAGGATAGTCTGGCTTCAATTGGATTGGGATATTTTCAACGCTACGACTCTGGCCGTTTTGTGCGCATTGCTTAAGGACTGGAAGCTCAGCAAGTGGAAACTCGTAATGTATAAGCTCGCCCCCGTGAAAGGTGCTGTCGGCGTAGGTTTTCAAATTATCATGGTTATGGTCGTATAGCGCAAAAGAGATACGGTCAATCTCTGGGACTTTGACTTGCATTCGTTGGTGTATGTTAGCCAGTTGCTTATTGAGTGGACCAACATGTGGAAAATAGGCGTGCTCGCAACCTTTGCTATGCGTATCCATCGCGTGTTCCTCTGCGCTACAGGGTCTCCAAGGTTGAAATGGAGAAGCTCTTCTAATTGATAAGTTTAGAACAGATAAGCGATGCGTGCGTGAAATTTAACTAAAAAATGGGTTATATAACCAAGCAATATGAGGTGGTACTGGAAAGCCGTTGGATGACGCTGGGTCACTAGATAAATACGGCTATTTGACGCCATTTTTAGTCACAAGGCGTATGGCCAATTTCAGTTTAATCCAAGTGCAATACCACTGAGCATAAAGAATATAACCAGCCAGACAATAGGCAGTTTGAGCTGTTTTAGTAGGTAAAAACCGATCAGAACGATCGCCATATCTAGATGATTGCTGACCGAGCTTGTAAATACAGGGTGATATAAGGCTGAGAGCAGCAAACCAACGACGGCGGCGTTAACACCGTTGATTGCTCCTGATACTGATCGATAGTTTGCTAAGGCTTGCCAATTTTTAAGCACGCCGAGCAGTAACAAAAAACCCGGCAAAAAGACGGCAATGGTCGCCAGAGTTGCGCCTAAGATTGGCGCTTGTGGTAGTAGAGCGTAACCAATGTAAGTGGCGAAGGTAAACATTGGACCAGGAACCGCTTGCGCTGCGGCATATCCTGTTAAAAACAGATCCGGGTCAAGCGCGTCGCCAACTAAATTTTGCAGCAATGGAAGCACGACATGCCCACCGCCAAACACCAAGCTACCCGCTTGATAAAAGTGGTTAAATAGAGCGATTTCAGGCATCAAGTGGGCGGCAAAAGGTAAACCGACCAGTAAGCCAATAAAGAGAGCGAAAGGGACGAAAGCGGGGACAAATGAACGTTCAGTGGCTAAATCTTGACTAGGGAGCCATTTCACTCCGATCAGCGCTGCCCCAATGAGAACTCCGATTTGCGTTCCAATACTGGGTGCAACAATCAGCATCACAGCGGTGGCCACACACAACCCAACGGTTAAGCGATTCTTACAGAAGTTTTTATACATTCCCCATGTGGCATCCGCGACAACCACAACGGCTAGCAGTTTTAAGCCGTGAATCACGTTTTGAAATAAGGGGGCTTGTAGTAATTGGCTGCTGGCGATGGCAAGGGCAACCATGATCAAAACCGAAGGGAGTGTAAAACCAGCAAAAGCGGCGCATCCACCCAGTAAGCCACCACGATGGTACCCTAGTGCAAACCCAACTTGGCTTGAACCTGGCCCTGGCAAAAACTGACTTAAGGCAACGATCTGTGCGTATTCTTTATCTTCAATCCATTTTAATTTTTCAACGAATGTATTGCGGAAATAACCAATGTGAGCGGCTGGCCCACCAAAGCTTATCCACCCAAGCAGAAAAAAAGTTTTGAAAATAGTAAACATGTGCATAAGCACTCTTAAAGAGACGTTGTTTAGCTACTTTAAAAGGATGTTTGAGCAGATTCAAATTTAATCCTTAACCATTTGTAAACCGCAGAAAAACGATAAACAGATTGGCATGGGTTAACTGAGTTTAAACTTAGTCCAAGCCTTAGATCGCCAACGCCTAAACATGATGATGCCTCTGAACCATTCATCCACCGAAATGGCCACCCATGCACCCATAACTCCCCATCCCCAATGTAGGCCAAATAAGTAAGTTAAACCTGCGCCAAAAGTCCACATGCTTAATATGCCCATCTGCACTGGAAAGCGAATGTCTCCTGCGCCTTTGAGTGCGGCAATAAAAATTAGGTTAAACGTGCGCCCGGCTTCCATTGCAATGGAGCCAGCAATTAACCCTGCGACCAAAGCCGTTATCTCAGGATCAGAAGTGAAGAGGGCGATGATGTCAGCGCGCAGTAGATAAATTGAGATCGTCAATGTGCTGGAGATGAGAAAGCCAACCACAAAATATTGTTGAACTTTAGTCAGAATCTCATCCACCCAACCTTTACCAATGTAGTAGCTAGTTTGAATTTGCCCGGCTTGCCCAAGAGCCACTGAGAATGCAAAGGCGAGACGGGCAATGTTTTGCGCATAAGTAAACGCGGCCAATGAAGCCGTGCCCATTTTTACAACGAAAAAAATCACCGTCAGTTGCATCATGTTATAGGAAAGAATCTCTCCCGCATTCATCATGCCGATCTTGATGATCTTCTGGTATAGCGGCTTCGGGATGATTTTCCACTCTTTCACCGGTAGTGATATGTGGTAGTACTTAACGGTGTAGTACAGCAAAATAGTGCTGACAATTTGGCTGAACACTGTTGATATCGCAACCCCTTGTACACCGTAGACGGGCAGTCCAAAGGGTTGAAAAATAGCAATATAGTTACCGATGATATTCAATAATCCGGCAAATAAATTAATGAACATCGGCGCTTTGGAGTAGCCGTTACTGCGCAAAATCGTCGCCAGTACAATGCCGATGGTAACGTTTACTGTAAAGCTGCCACTGATAACCAGATATTCATAGCCATATTGTGCAACCTGCGCTTCTAGGCCGTAGGCATTCATGACTGAATTAGCGCTCAAATAAGCGGCTAAACTGAGCGATGAGCCAATGATTAATCCAAGCAGTAAACTGGCCACCCCAACATGTGCCGATTCACTTTGGCGGCCAGAGCCATTGTATTGCCCAATTAGGATCCCAGTACCACTGCTGACCATCATTGAGACAATCAGCAAGAAAAAATTGATTTGAGTGATAACCCCAACCGCTGATACAGCCTTGTCTGAATAACTACTCAGCATAAACACATCACTGGTGTTAATCGCCGTCCGTAATAAAATCTCAATAAAGATCGGCCAAGTCAAAGTGACGATATTCATTCGGTTATTCAGTTCTACACGGCTTTGGGGCATGGGCTAAAACTCAGCAAGGTAAGTCGAACTAGAGAAGATGATGGTGCAAGGTGGTGGGCTGCAAAATATCTCACTAGAGCCTACCTGTGCGTATTGTATACGTAATTTAAATAAAATCAGTTAAGTGAAGGGAATTGTTTTAGAATTTTCGTGGAAACGTTTACATTGTGGTGTTTTGATCACAGATTGAAAGCGAGTAAGGCTGTTAGACTTTTTCAAGAGCGAGAATCAACCTCTATCGGTATCCCAATAGGAGAGTATGGTGAAAGTATTAGTGACGGGCGGTATGGGCTATATCGGAAGTCATACCTGTGTACAAATGATACAAGCGGGTATCGACCCCATTATCGTTGACAACTTATCTAACGCGAAGATTGAAGTATTAAGCCGTATCCATGCACTGACAGATAAAACGCCCGTGTTTTATCATGGTGATATCCGTGATGAGGCCTTTCTCGATAAGGTATTTTCTGAACATAATATTGATGCTGTGATTCATTTCGCAGGTTTAAAAGCCGTCGGTGAATCCGTGATAAAACCGCTCGAATATTATGACAATAACGTCAATGGTTCGTTGGTGCTAGCGCGCAGTATGCGTAAAGCTGGAGTGAAAAGTATTGTATTCAGTTCATCGGCGACAGTGTATGGCGATCCTGAAATCGTGCCGATAACTGAAGATTCTCCAACCGGATCAACCACCAATCCTTACGGTCGTAGCAAATATATGGTTGAGCAGTGCCTGTCGGATTTAGTGGTTGCTGAGCCAGATTGGAGTGTGACCTTACTGCGTTACTTCAACCCTGTGGGGGCTCACCCTTCTGGCACTATGGGCGAAGACCCGCAAGGTGTGCCGAATAATCTGATGCCGTTTATTGCCCAAGTTGCGGTAGGTCGCCGCGAGAAGTTATCCATATTTGGTAGCGACTACCCCACACCGGATGGTACGGGTGTGCGTGATTACATTCATGTGATGGATCTAGCCGATGGCCATTTGGCCGCTTTAAATACGGTTGCGATGAAAGCGGGAAGGCATATTTACAACCTTGGATCGGGTAACGGATCGAGTGTGTTAGAGATAGTTTCAGCCTTTGCTCAAGCAAGTGGTGTTCCTATTGCTTATGAGATTTGCCCACGCCGCCCGGGTGATATTGCCGAGTGTTGGGCTAGTACCACAAAAGCGGAGCGAGATCTGGCTTGGAAGGCGACGCGCAGTATCAATGAAATGGCTGCTGATACATGGCATTGGCAATCCAATAACCCGCAAGGGTACTAGTTTTTATCCGGCGTGACGCGCCGGACTATCAAATAGCATAATTGAGTAAGCAATATGTCGAATGTTGAATTTAACCCAGTGGATCATCCACATCGTCGCTACAACCCACTCACGGGGCAGTGGATTTTAGTCTCACCACATCGCGCCAAACGCCCTTGGAGCGGGGCTGATGAAAAGCCAGCGGTAGATGAACTGCCAAGTTATGATGAGAAGTGTTTTCTTTGTCCGACAAACGAGCGTATTTCTGGTGATGTCAACCCAGACTACCAAGGTACGTACGTATTCAACAACGACTTCGCAGCACTGATGGTAGATTCGCCAGATGCACCGGAGTCCGATAGCCCTCTATTCAAAACTCAAGGTGTGCGTGGTTTGAGCCGAGTGATTTGTTTCTCTCCAGATCACAGCAAAACTCTGCCAGAGTTACCCGTGGGCAACATTCGCAGCGTGATTGATACGTGGAACGATCAAATCGAAGAGTTAGGTAAAGAGTACGTTTGGGTACAAGCATTTGAGAACAAAGGCGAAACCATGGGTTGTTCCCAACCTCACCCACACGGCCAAATCTGGGCTAATAGCTTCTTACCCAATGAAATTGAACGCAAGGAGCACAACCTAAAAGCGTATTACCAACAACAGGGTAGTAACCTGCTGGTGGATTATGTGCAAGCTGAGCTGAAAGATGGCTCACGCATTGTGCTGGAAACAGAGCATTGGGTGGCTGTTGTGCCTTACTGGGCTGCATGGCCATTTGAAACCATGTTGCTGCCAAAAACGCATATCCGTCGCATGAGTGAGTTGAGTGATGCGCAACGTGACGATCTCGCCGTTGCGATTAAAAAACTGACCAGCCGTTACGACAACCTGTTCCAATGTTCTTTCCCTTATTCTATGGGCTGGCATTACGCGCCTTTCTTTGAAGAGGGTACGAACATTGACCATTGGCAACTGCATGCACTGTTCTACCCACCACTGCTGCGCAGTGCCTCGATTCGTAAGTTTATGGTGGGTTATGAAATGTTGGCTGAAAGCCAACGAGATTTAACCGCAGAACAAGCGGCGCAGCGTCTGCGCGAGCTAAGTGATGTTCACTACAAAGAGCAGTAACGTCATCTTTGAAGTTGTAGCTTTGTTGCTGCGTAAACGCACCCTAAGAACATAGGTAATCTATGTTCATTGGCTGAATTTACTTATCACCTCGCTGCACCTCCAACGACTTGGGCTTAACAAAGTTTTTTTCATAGCGCTAAGTGGTTAATGAGAAATGAAAACCAGTTTATAAGTTTAGGAATGCAAATGTTTGATTTAATCCAAAATGTGAGAGCGTCTTTTGAGCAAGTGTTGGGCTACGCGCCTAGTCATATCATCCAAGCGCCAGGCCGTGTAAATTTGATTGGTGAGCACACCGACTATAACGACGGTTTTGTGCTCCCCTGCGCAATTAACTATCAAACCGTGGTAGCGGCTGCCAAGCGTGAAGATAATTTAGTCCGCATCGTATCTGTTGATTATGGCAATGCACTTGATGAGTTTGACCTCACCCAAGAGATTACTTTCCAACAAGACAAAATGTGGGCGAACTACATTCGCGGCGTGGTGAAATGTTTGCTTGCGCGTGGGTACTCGTTTACCGGGGCGGATATTACTGTCAGCGGTAATGTTCCACAGGGAGCGGGGCTTAGCTCTTCGGCTGCGCTTGAGGTCGTGATCGGTCAAACTTTTAAAGAACTTTATCAACTGGATATTTCTCAAGCGGAAATCGCACTAAATGGCCAACAGGCTGAGAACGAATTTGTCGGCTGTAATTGCGGTATTATGGATCAAATGATTTCGGCGCAAGGTCGTGAAAACCACGCGCTACTTTTAGATTGCCGTAGCCTAGAAACACAAGCGGTTTCAATGCCAGAAGAGATGGCCGTCGTGATCGTCAACTCCAATAAAAAACGCGGCTTGGTAGATAGCGAATACAATACTCGCCGTCAGCAGTGTGAAGAGGCTGCGCGTATTTTTGGCGTCAAAGCGCTGCGTGATGTAAGCATTGAACAGTTTAACCAAAAAGTTTCTGAGCTTGATGAGTTGGTGGCTAAACGTGCTCGTCACATCATTACTGAAAATGACCGTACTGTTGAAGCGGCCCAAGCGCTGCGAGCCCACGACATGAAGCGCATGGGCGAGCTGATGGCTCAATCGCACGCATCGATGCGTGATGATTTTGAAATTACTGTCAAAGAGATTGATACCTTGGTTGATATCATCAAAGAGGTGATTGGTGACCAAGGCGGTGTGCGTATGACTGGGGGCGGCTTTGGTGGCTGTATTGTGTCACTTGTCCCACCGACATTGGTTGATGCAGTGAAAGCGGCTGTCGATGAGAAATATGAAGTGGCGACTGGCCTCAAAGCGTCGATTTACGTCTGCCAAGCAAAAGAGGGCGCTGGTCTAGTGGAGGCTTGCTGCACATCTTCACTTTTTCACACTATGACTCAGCAAGTAGCCTATGATGGCCGTCCTGCACAACTTGTCAGTTTGACTAACCGCATTGGTAGCCGCGTAGTATTAATGGATATTGGCGCAACATGGCTCAGTTGTGAGTTGGCGCTTAAGGATGGGGAACGCAGAGAAGTTCTGCTGGGTGTTTCCACCATGAGCGACTTCCAGAAACAACAAAGCTATATGGGCGTCACTGTGGGACGTTATGCCAACCGGATCGCTAAAGGCCAATTTGAATTAAATGATCAACGCTATCAAGTGACGACCAACCAAGCTGGAAATAGTTTGCATGGCGGTCTTGAAGGGTTAGATCAGCGTCGTTGGACTATTGCTCACAAAAGTGCTCAACAAGTGACGTTTTCAATCCATTCATCGGATGGTGACCAAGGTTTTCCCGGTAATGTTGACATTGCCGTGAGCTATGAACTGAACGATCATAATCAATTGATCCTCCGCTATTTAGCGACCACAGATAAACCAACGCCGCTTAATTTAACCAACCACGCCTATTTTAATTTGCTAGGCGCAGAGAGTGATCATACGATTTTAGATCATTCACTCTTTATAAAAGCCGATCAATTTTTACCCACAGATCCACATGGAATCCCATTGTCAGGGCCAAAATCTGTCATCGACACGGGCTTTGATTTTTGCGTTGCAAAATCAATAGGTCGTGACTTACTCAAAGATGAGCAGCAACAAGCAAGCAAAGGGTATGACCACAGTTATTTATTGCCTGATAAAGCTGATTTAACCGTGTGCGCCGCGCAACTGAAGTCACCAGATGCAAAGGTAACCATGAGCGTATTTACGACTAAGCCAGCCATACAACTTTATAGTGGAAACTGGCTATCGGGGACGCCCAATCGGCGCGGTGGGGTTTATCAAGGCTATGCGGGGGTCGCATTAGAAACTCAATACTTGCCGGATGCTCCCAATCATGCCGAATGGCAGCAACCCAGCTGTATTACTCCGCCAGGGCAAGAATATACTCATACCACCATTTACCAATTTGACGTTTAAGGTGGGTACATCGCTTAGATGTTGAGTATTGATGCCCAAAGTGGCGAGTGAAAGTGTAACCTGAGTGCGTCAGATTTTTTCTACCGAATCTCGACGCACCAAAGTCGGTGAGAAAATCATCGGTTCTTTTTCTATCGTTTCGCCACGGGCTAATTGGAGTGCCAGTTTAGCGGCTTTTTCAGCCATCATCTCGATTGGGTAGCGGATGGTGGTCAGCCTTGGGCGAATGTAGCGTGCGATCAACGCATCATCAAAGCCGATCACTGAAATTTGCTCAGGGCTTTTTACACCATTCTCCTCAAGCACATTTAACGCGCCCGCTGCCATATTATCGTTGTAGGCGACCACGGCAGTCATGTCGATCGAACGGATCAGCAAGTGAGTCATCGCTTGCTCGCCACCTTCGCTGTGTGGTTCGGCCAACTCGATGTAATTAGGAGCGATCTCAATACCGTGATCTTTCAACGCGGCTTGATAACCAGCTACGCGATCTGTAGCGTCTTCAATCGAATGAGAAGAGCCAATACAAGCGATTTTTTTATGACCGTGGCGGATCAAAAACTCAGTCGCCAAATAAGCACCTTTGTAGTTATCCAATGAGATGCAGCGGTTAGCCAGTTGCGGGATATGACGGTTGATCAATACCATCGATTTCACTTCGGCGGCGTAGTCGATCAATTCTTGATCCGATAAACCTTTCGAGTGAATCACCAAAGCGTCACAACGGCTGTTGATCAACAGTTCAATCGCTTGGCGCTCTTCTTCAGCACGGTGATAACCATTGCCAATCAACAGATGCTTGCCATTGTCATGAGCCACATTATCGACCGCTTTCACGAGCATGCCAAAAAAAGGATCGGAAACGTCACTGACTAGCACGCCTATGGTGTCGGTACTTTGGCTGACTAAAGCTCGTGCGGCGGCGTTAGGCCGATAACCAAGTAAACTCATTGCGGCGGTGACCGCTTCAATCGATGTTTTACTCGCTTTAGGGGATTTATTGATGACTCGTGAAACCGTTGCCACTGACACACCGGCTTCGCGAGCTACATCTTTTATGGTAGCCATATTACACCTCTTGCTATTGCTCGCTGTATTTAACAATGGTGGTGTAAATAAGGCAAACGAACAATGCAATCAATGTGATAATTACGACTTTCTATACAGGTAAATCAAGGCTTCTAATTAATGTAAACGTTTAAAATTGGAATAAAAGCTAAGGCGCTAACGTACCGTAGCAATCAGCTCATCAATGATTGCATGATGACAGGGCTCTACCCCTGCTAAATTAGCGAATCATGACTCCTTATTGAAAAAACGTAACCGATGCAAAATCCAAAACTCTAAACCAAAAATACCAACCAGTGCGATGCAAAAGAGAGCAAAAGCAACGGGGGATTCAGTGCCGGGAATACCGCCGACATTAACCCCAAGTAAGCCAGTTAAAAAGCTTGTGGGTAGAAAGATCGCCGCAATCACCGAGAATAAATAGGTGTTTTGGTTCATCTTCTCTGCATGATATTGACGTAATTCCCCTTTGATCAGTTCGAGTTCACCAAGGTAAAAATCGAGGGTTTCATTAATGCGCGTGATGGTGTTAACACTGTGGCGCAGACGTAAGTTTTTATCATTTGCCAGCGAGACTTTGGAATCACTGAAATCGTCGATGGCGTATTGCTGAGGTTTGATAAAACGTTTGATTTTGAGCAGCGCTTTATGCGTCTGCATCAGCTCGTCACTGAGTTCAATTTCGTTATCGTATTGGGTGATTTTCGCTTCAATGCTGTTTAAGTAGTTATCGATGTTTTTGTTTAAACCATCAATGATCTGCACGAGTACATCTGAAAGAGTTTGCGGGCCTTGCCCGGCCTGCAGTAGGTCACGGATTACATTGACGGCTTTTGACGGGATTTTTCGGGTTGAAAACAGCGCGCCATTGAAATAGAGAATGCGAACGCTCAACATATCTTCTGGGTTGGCGTTGTCGTTCATGTTTACGCCACGCAAAATCAGTAAAAAGTTATCATCATCGTATTGTTCAAACAGTGGGCGAGTGTCCTCTGCTAAGAGGCTGTCGACAATTGAAGTGGGGATCTGATACTGAAGCAACCACTCTTTTAAACCGGAGATATCGCGTTGGCAGTGATACCAATTCCCTGCTTCAATCAGTGAAGCACTATTGAGTTTTTGCTGCGGAGCGGATGCAGAAAAATGCCACTGGTCGATCAAAAATTCCATGAATATCCTTATCACTTGCTCCTCAATGACTCTGCATTGAGGAGCAGTAGATTATACCAATTGAGATCAGAAGCCGCGCATTTGAATACGGCGCAGAAACTCAGTCATGATCCTATCGTAAAGAAGATCGCCTAAAAACGCATCCTCAACTTGGTGATCAATACTAGGGTTATCGTTCACTTCAATTACATAAACTTGGCCATCAATCTCTTTCAAGTCAACGCCGTACAAGCCACTGCCGATAAGGTTTGACGCTTTTAAGGCAACATCAACCACGTTTTTAGGTACTTGTTTTAAATCCAAGGTTTCAAAGCCGCCAGAAGAGACTCGGCCACTGTTGTGGTGTTGATAAATTTGCCAGTGGCCGCGGCTCATCATGTATTTGCAGGCGAAGATGGCTTGGCGGTTCATTACACCGATGCGCCAGTCAAAGTCAGTTGGCATGAAGGCTTGTGCCAAAATCAGAGCGCTTTTTTCAAACAGTGCGCCGGCTTCGCGTTCCAGCTCTTGCTCGTCGCGTACTTTGACCACGCCACGTGAAAATGCGCCATCTGGAATTTTTAATACCATGGGAAAGCTCAACTCCTGCATGACATTGCTTTTCCATTGCTCATCAAAACTTTGCAAAATCACGCCTTTTGGCGCAGGCACTTTATTGCGTTGCAACAACTCAGTTAAGAACACTTTATTGGTGCATTTCATGATCGATTCAGAATCATCCATCACCACCAAGCCCATTTTCTCGGCCGTTTTTGCAAAGCGGTAAGTGTAATTACTGATGTTCGTGGTGGCGCGAATAAACAAGCCATCAAATTCACCCAAACGCGATAAGTCATCCGGTGAAATGGTTTCTAGGTTGACTCCTAAACGGTTTGCGGCGCGGCGAAAACGTTTTAATGCTGAGGGATCAGAAGGCGGCATTTTCTCTTCTTCGTCCACCAGCATGGCAATATCGTAACGGTACTTTTTCTCTTGCTTCGGTTTACGCCAAACTTTGGTTGAAAACAGCTCTAATGATTCGACGAAGAAATCTTGCTCTTGGTCGTTCAAATCTTGGAATGGGAAAGGGCCAATTTTGCTGATTTGCCACTGCCCTTGAACGCGGTTCATTTCCAACTCAATAACGGGCACCATAAACTGTTCAAACAGGCGGCGAGCCAGTTTATCCAGGCCTTTTTCTGCGGTGCGGCCAAAATAAATTTTGCACTGTATAAAATCGGTTTGGGCGCACAGTTTATTGAGTTTCAATAAGCCAGAAGAGAGTAAAAAGGGTTGATTGATGTCGTTGATCGCCATCACTCGAGGGATAACGCGGTGGCCGCGTGCCTCTGCCATCAGCGAGCAGTAATAGCCGCTGCTCATGTAGCCATAATCGCGACACAGGTTGACCACTTGCAGGCTGCGATGAGTATGGGTGCCATTACTGTTGAGGTATTGGTCTACACTTACCACTTGCTCTGAGGGGAAATATTGTTGCCAGTCACTGGACTGGTCGGTCACGATCAAAAGGTTTGCCATTGCTATTCTTTTCCTTAATCAATAGGAATAATATTGAGCCGCAATCTTGCCAACCACTTAAGGACGTCGTATGGACTTTCGTCTTGCGAAAAGTGCTGATCTCGCTGCTCTTAATGCGTTAGAACAACAGCTGTTTGACGGAGATAAAATCTCTCCACGTCAAATGAAGCGTTTTTTACATTCCAACCAAGCGGTGTTGTTTGTGGCCGATGCCGGCACAGAGCTGGCTGGATATGCATTGCTACTATTTCATCAAGGTACACAGCTATCAAGGTTGTATTCGATTGCCGTAAAACCTGATTTCAGAGGCAGGAGGATTGCTCAAAATTTGGTCGAGCAATGCGAGCGTGCTGCTCTTGATCAAGGTGCCACTACATTACGATTAGAAGTGCGTGAAGACAATACGGCAGCGATAAATTTATATGAAAAAATGGGCTATAAAACCCTGAAATTTCTTATCCATTATTACGATGATTTGTGTAATGGACGCCGGATGCAAAAACGCTTGTCGCCACAAGGGCCTAAGGTGCAATTACCGATGCCACTTTATGTTCAGACTACGCCATTTACTTGCGGTGCGGCATGCTTGCTGATGAGCTTTTCTTGCTTGTCTAAATCGTTTGAGCCGAGTCGTACCGCTGAGCTGCAACTGTGGCGAGAAGCGACAACGATTTTTATGGCGGCGGGGCACGGTGGGTGCAGCGGCCAAGGGTTGGCATTGGCTGCTAGTCGACGCGGTTATCATGTGGAGCTGTGGAGCCAATCCAAAAGCACGCCTTTTATTGATAGCGTGCGAGATGCTAATAAAAAACAAGTTATCGAATTGGTTCATCTTGATTTTTGTGAGCAGCTTACTCATCAAGATGTGGCGATGATTGATGCACCACCGAGTCAAGAGCAACTAGAAGCGTGGGTGACGGAAGGAGCATGTGTGCTGCTACTCATCAGCACTTATCGTTTCGATGGTAAGAAAGAGCCGCATTGGATCGTACTCAGTGGTATGAGCGATAAATTCTTCTTCATTCACGATCCACATGCAGAAACAGAAGCGGATGCGATGGCTTCGGCTTTCATTCCGGTCGGCAAAAAAGCGCTGTCACAAATCATCGGTTTTGGTAAACAAAAACAGACGGCTTGTGTGGTGATTAGCTCGAACCGCAGTGCTATGCGTGTAACCACTGGTTAGAATGGAGTTTAAATGAGTTCATTGAGTCATAATGACTGTTTTTTCTTGAGTTTTTATGACTCTTTTTTTGAGTGATATTTCTTATTTTATTGTTTTTATTGGGTATTTTTATTGGCTTGAATTATGCGTATGGTGTTGGTCGTCTGTCATTATATCCACCACCGCCGTAAGAGGTCACAGTGCTCAATATTACCGATATAAAAGTAGAACAACGCATACCCGCTTGGTTGCGCCTTGGTTTTCGTCCCTTTTTCCTACTTGGTAGCGTATATGCCGTTTTAGCGGTGACGTTATGGGTCTGGATGTTTCAAACAGGTCAGCCATCGGCATTGCAAGTTCCTGCGCTGTGGTGGCATGTACATGAAATGCTGTTTGGTTTTGCTATGGCAATTGTGGTCGGTTTTCTATTGACTGCCGTACAGAACTGGACTGGCATTAATGGCACGAAACATTATCGCTTAGCCGTGTTAGTCGCCTTGTGGTTAGCGCCTCGAATCTTATTGTGGACGCCGACACCTTTGTGGGTCATCTCTTCTGTCGAAGCGCTTTTTTTGGCGGCTTCGGCCTATGAAATTGGCCGCCGAGTAGTGCAAGCGAAAGGCTGGAAAAATCTCTTTTTTGTGCCGCTGTTTATTTTAGCGATCGGCGCGAACTTTGCGAGTTATGCCACCATCAAAGGAATGCCGCCCTTTAGCTCGGCGGCGGTATGGCAGGCGATGTTGTGGTGGTTTACATTGTTGCTATCAGTCATGGGAGCACGCGTGATCCCTTTCTTCAGCGCAAGGCGTTTTAACTTTGAAAAAGCACAGCCATGGGTATGGCTCGATTGGTTAGCCAATGCACCCATTGCGGCCTTGTTTATTTTGAGTTTCTTCCCGCTGACGATGGTGCAGATTGGTCAGCCTATCATGTTACTGGCTGGGTTAGCGCAGTGGGTACGTTGGATGCGTTGGAAACCATGGCTAACATTGAGTGAGCCTCTGGTTTGGTCGCTGCACGCCGCGTATGCCTGTATTCCTTTGAGCTTATTACTGCATGGGTTAATTGATGATGCGTATATCACCCATAATCTGATCCACCTTTTTGCCATTGGAGCCATCTCAGGCTTGATTTTGTCGATGATTGCACGCGTGACTATGGGACATACCGGCAGGGCGATTTATCAAGGGCCTAAAATGAGTATTGCGTTTGCGGCTTTGATGGTGTCGGCATTGGTACGCAGCCTCGGTGTGGCGTTTTTTCCAGCACAACTATTTTTGATGGTGAATATCAGTGCCGCACTCTGGATATTCGCTTTTACTCTGTTTGTGTGGAAATTCGGCACGATGTTATTTACGCCGAGAGTCGATGGCCACCCGGGATAACGGTTTGGCTCGTAACGTGGAAGTAGCAAAATAAAAAAGTAGAAAGTAGCCTAGCAGTAGAAAGCGCGCAAAAGAAAAAGGCTTGGCACATCGCCAAGCCGTTTTATCAGAAAAACTGGATCAGTTATGGCTGTGCAGCATGCTGTTCAGTTCAACGGCTGATTTATTGGCTAAACACTCAATTTGACCTGTGATCGAGTTGCGGCGGAAAAGTAGATCCGATACTCCAGCTAAATCACGTGCTTTGACGATTTCCACTTCTTGGCCTTGGTTATCGAGCATACGCACTTTAGTGCCAGCAGTTACATACAAACCTGATTCTATCGTGCAGCGATCGCCGAGTGGGAAACCTAAGCCTGCATTTGCGCCAAGCAGTGAGTTTTCACCGATAGAGACCACGACCTTACCGCCGCCAGAAAGCGTACCCATGATAGAAGCGCCACCGCCGATGTCCGATCCATTACCAACAACTACACCTGCAGAAATACGCCCTTCAACCATGCTCACGCCTGTTGTACCAGCGTTGAAGTTGATAAAACCTTCATGCATCACTGTGGTACCTTCGCCCACGTGCGCGCCAAGGCGAACGCGCGAGGTATCCGCAATACGGATGCCCGCTGGGACAATGTAATCAACCATTTTCGGGAATTTATCGACACAATCTACCGTTAAAGCACGGCCTGCAAGGCGAGCTTCAATTTGACGATCTGCTAGTTCAGGTAGGTCGATAGGACCTTCATTGGTCCATGCGATGTTGTGCAGCAGGCCAAAAATACCATCAAGCACAGTACCGTGTGGTTTCACTAAACGGTGTGAAATCAGTTGTAGCTTCAAAAAGCCTTCAGCGACTGATTGAGGTTGTTGGTCGGAAGCTAAAATAACCAGCACTAGTGGTTGTGAGGCGTTAGCGGCTTTATCGGCAAAATTGGCATTGTTAGCCTGATCATGTTGAGCAAATATCGCGGCGAGTTGGGCGCTTTGCTCGGTTGAGATGTCGAGATACTGATTGCCTTCGCCATAACCAGAGACTTGAGCAAGCTCGCTCACTAGTGCGTCACTTGGGTTGAGAATTGGCGCTGGAAAAAACGCTTCAATAATTTTTCCATCACGGTTTTTGGTTGCCGTGCCAAAGGCAAGTGCAAAGTAAGCCATTTTGATATCTCCATGTTGTCACTATTGATGCGCTCGCCAGCGTAGGTTGAGCATCATTGCGGCGCACTCGATTTATCAAGCATCATAAAGAGTGAGGCAGGGGTAGGAAAGGGCAAAAGGGGAGAAAGTCCGTAAAACGATACCTTTTGTCTTTTTAGCGATGTATTTCTTTAGACAGAAATACAAAACCGCTGACGAAGCAGCGGTCTTTTCACGTTCTATTATCTTAAGCGTTTAATCGCCTTAAGCTGCATCTTCTTCTGGTGCTTCGTCTTTTACCGCTTTGGCTTTTTTAGGCTTAGCCGGTGCAGGCTTGCGCTTTGCGCCAAGTGCGTAAAGCACTTCTTCTTTGTTTTGCGCTAAGAACATCGCCAAAGCTTCTTGCTTGGCTTCATCTTCTAGCAACTCACTTTTCCCTAACAGTTCGAAAAGCTCATCTGCCATATCGAGCATTTTGTCATAAGCGTCAGCGTCTGCTTTAGAGGTAAAAGTCATCTTTTCTTCTCCGTTGCGTTCCACCACGTACTTGACGATTACAGCCATGGTTAATCCTCTAACTTAGTCATTAATTCTACTGGCTGTTTATACAGTTTTTAAACCATGAAGTCTAGGTGAGCAGGAAAAAGTGAGAGGTGGATGGCTACTCTTTGTTCCATTGATAACAAAATTCAATAAAGTGTTTGAGCAGTGGGCTTTGGTATTTTTCTTTATGTACCAATAGCCAAAAACGGCGTTTCATGTCCAGCGGCACATGGAGCCGTTTGACCCGGCCATCTTGCAGTGCTGAATGCGCAGAAAGGGTGGATAAACAGCCTAAACCTAACCCTGCCGAAACACTGTTGATTAAGGCTTCAGTAGTATTCAATTCAAAGGCTTCATGCCACTGTTCGAGCCGCGGTGCGATAGCTCGTAAGAAAAACTCTCGCGAGCCAGAACCCGCTTCGCGCAATACCCATTGGCTCTGTTCGAAATTATTGAGGGTGAGCTGATTTATCATTGTGAGTGGATGTTCGGGTGCGCAAATAATACACATTTCATCGTGTGAAAAAGGCGTTGAAATCAGCTCTGGGTGCAGTGTTTTTCCTTCAATCAACGCGAGATCCAGTTCGTAATCGACCAACTTTTGGCAAATCAGCGCCGAGTTGGAAATAAACAAACTTTGCGAGATGTGTTGGGTTTGCTGGCGAAATTGACTGAGTAGATAAGGCGCAACATGGTTGCCAATCGTATCACTGGTACCAATGCGCAATTGGCCTGCGAGGGTTTGCTCACTGTCAAACAGTTGGTTGATGTTGCTCGCACGGCTTAGCAGTTCATCGGCGAGCGGCAACAGTTTTTGTCCCTCTTGATTGAGGATTAAACGGTTATTGACCCTATCGAACAGCGCATGCCCAAGCTGTTTTTCCAGTTCAGACAGTGACATGCTCACGGCCGCTTTTGACAAAAATAGCGCCTCTGCAGCTTGGGTCAAGGTTTTGTGTTGCGTAATCGAAGTGAATACTTTCAATTGCTTAAGAGAAATATTGGCAGCCATAATTTTGTTTAATTAATCTGAACGTGTGTTCTATATATTTAGATATATCAGAACAAAAGGCAAGCGTATGATAGCGACATTGAACAACTACTTTGTTAGTTCTGATGAGAGGTCAATATGATTCGAGCAGCAAAAGCGAAAGTTATGGGTGCGCCAACCCCTATGGCGGGTTTAGCTCTAGGCATCGCAAGCTTGGGTTGGAGTTGGGAAAACTTTGCACCATTACAAGGTTATGGACAATTAAGTGGGGCCGTTATTGCCAGCGTGTTGCTGGTGGTTCTTGCGTTTAAATTTCTCTTTCATGGTCACTTATTACGCCAAGATCTCGCTCATCCGGTTGTGGGCAGTGTTGTGCCTACTTTTGCGATGGGCACAATGGTGGTTTCCAATTCATTAGGCCATTTTTACCCAATGGCTGGTGATGCGTTATGGCTATTTGCTGTGGGTTTACACATCATCTTCTTGGTCAGTTTTTTGTACCATCGCGCGCAGTCTTTTGAACTTCACCACATGGTGCCAAGTTGGTTCGTTCCACCTGTGGGTATTATTGTGGCCGACGTGGCGTTTTCTGGAAACCCAGCACTTGCACCAATCGCAAATGCAACCATGATGTTCGGTTTAGTCGCTTATGCGGTGATGCTGCCGATGATGATTTACCGTTTCATGTTCACACATGAAGTTCCAGATGCAGCAAAACCAACCATGGCTATTTTGGCGGCGCCAGCGAGCCTCTCATTGGCTGGTTACTTAACTGTCACGGCTAACCCATCGCCAGTGATCATCGGCATTTTATTTGGTATTGCCGTGTTAATGACAACGATTATCTACTTAGCTTTCTTTAAATTATTACGCTTGCCTTTTAGCCCAGGCTACGCAGCGTTTACCTTCCCAATGGTGATTGGTGCAACGGCGCTATTTAAACTCACACATTGGATGGAAACCGTTGGGGTGAGTGCTGAGTATGTACAGCAAGTGCATTGGTTAGCTGGGTTAGAGTTGATTGTGGCAACTATTGTGGTGGGTTATGTTGCTATTCGTTACTTAAATTTCTATCAACCTCATCGCGTGCTACTCAGCAGCATGAATGAGCTAGAAGAGCAAGATGAACACGCATTGAACTGTGAAATGAAATAGCCTGCAGTTTAGGCAATTCAAAACATAAAATTCTCAAGTATAGAATGCACTTATGCTAATCTCAGTCCTTATTGTGACAAGAAAAGCGTGAGTGCATTTTGTTTACTGTCTACCATTCCAATAAAGTCGATACCTTAAAGATCCTACTCGTGCATTTGATCAAAAGTGCACCCTTAGCCAACCCCTTTGAGAAAGAGCAGATCTTGGTGCAAAGCCCGGGGATGTCGCAATGGCTCAAAATGGCCTTAGCGAAAGAGCTCGGTGTGGCGGCGAACCTTGAGTTTCCTCTACCGGCGACCTTTATTTGGGACATGTTCACTAAAGTGCTACCTGATGTACCTAAGCGCAGCGCTTTTAACAAAGAAGCGATGACGTGGAAACTGATGCATCTGTTGCCAACCTTGCTCACGCTCGACCCCTTTGCCCCTTTGCAGCGTTATCTTGAACAGGATGATGACCATTCCAAGCTCTATCAGTTGGCCGAGAAAATTGCCGATATTTTTGATGGTTATTTAGTCTACCGCCCCGATTGGATTGCCAAGTGGGAGGCGGGCGATGATGTGAGCGAGATTGGTGATGAGCATCCATGGCAGCCGATATTATGGCAAGCCTTATATCAATACACGCTAGATCAAGGCCAGTCGCACTACCACCGTGCCAATCTCTATCAAAGTTTTATTGATCAGCTTGCGCGTGGCTCGGTTGATTTAACCAAACTGCCCAAACGTTTGTTTATTTTCGGTATTTCGTCACTGCCGCCTCGTTATATGGATGCACTCAAAGCGTTGGGTGAGCAGATTGATGTTCACTTGATGTTTACCAACCCTTGTCAGCATTATTGGGGCGATCTTCGAGATAGAAAAACGCTCGCCAGACTGCACAGTCAGCAACGTAAAACGTTCGCCTTACAAGGTGATGAGATTCAGTTTGAAGGGCAACGCTCGCCGCTTAAAGGTGACATTGAAGCTAACCTCGTGGATGAATTGCATACCGAAGCTGCGGTTGGCAATGAGTTATTGGCCTCGATGGGAAAACTTGGGCGCGATAATCTTTTTTTGCTCTCCCAAACGGACAATGAAGAGCACGAATTTTTTATTGATCTGCCACGCGATAACTTATTGCATCAGTTGCAGGCCGACATTTTACATTTGCAAGAGCATCGAGATGATAGTCAACTGGACAGTAGCGACCACAAACAAGTGATTGCTTTGGATGATCCATCGCTCACTCTTCATGCTTGCCATAGCCCGATGCGAGAAGTGGAAGTGTTGCACGATCAATTGTTGGCAATGTTTGATGCTGACCCTGAACTGAAACCGCGCGATATTATTGTGATGGTGGCGGACATCAATGCTTACAGCCCAGCCATTGCGGCGGTATTTGGTAACGCGCCGGGTGAGCGCTTTATTCCTTACTCCATTTCAGACCGTACGGCAGATCAAGAGAGCCCGATCTTAGCGGCATTTATGCAATTAGTGCATTTACCCGATTCTCGCTGCCTAGCGTCAGAGTTATTAGAGCTGCTTGAAACTCCTGCTATTATGGCAAAATTTGAGCTTAATGAGCAAGACTTTACGCAAGCCAAATTGTGGGTAGAAGAGTCTGGCATTCGCTGGGGGCTTAATGCTAGCACCGCGCAACAATTTGAGTTGCCACAGACCGAGCAAAATACTTGGCAATTCGGGATTGAGCGCATGTTACTTGGTTATGCCATGCCAGCCTCAGCAGGTTTATTTACGCAAGGCGAAGTGACGCTCGCTCCTTATAATGAAGTGCAAGGCATGAACGCTGAATTGGCGGGTAAATTAGCGCACTTTATTCAGCAAGTGAGCCATTACCGCGAGCAGTTAGCGCAGACCCAAAGCGTGGACGAGTGGCGCCGCTTGCTCGGTGAGATGCTTGGCGCTTTTTTCAAGGTTGAGCTGGAAGGGGAGCTCGCACTCAAGTCGATTCGCGACACCTTGTCGCAGTTAAAAGATCAACTGGCCGAGGCCGGTTATGAGCAAGCACTTGCGCCAAGTATTATTACTCAATATTTGCAAAACAAATTGTCAGGTACGCGCATCAGCCAGCGTTTTCTGGCGGGACAAGTCAATTTCTGTACTTTAATGCCAATGCGTTCCATCCCTTTTAAAACCGTTTGTTTACTAGGAATGAACGATGGCGTTTACCCGCGCACTATGCCAGCCGAAGGGTTTGATTTGATGAACGGTCGCACCCGCGCTGGCGATCGCTCGCGGCGTGACGATGACCGCTATTTGTTCTTAGAAGCGATGCTCTCGGCGCAGCAAACCTTGTACATCAGCTACGTCGGACGCTCAATTCAAGATAATACCGAACGCGTTCCTTCGGTGTTGGTCTCTGAGCTTTTAGAGTATTGCCAACAAAATTACTGTTTGGTCGGGGATGAAGCGCTTGGCAGCGATCAATCGGCCAAAAATTTAGCCTGTGCTTTAACGACCACTCACGCCATGGTGCCTTTTAGCCCTAATGCTTTTTTGAGTAAAACCGGTAGCTATGCCAAAGAGTGGCTACCTGCCGCCAGTCGGCAAGGGCGAGCCAGTGGTGAGTTTAATCTCGCCCTGAGCGATTATTTACAAGGGGCGAGCTTTCCTGTCAGTTTAGATCTGGTTGAGCTGCAACGGTTTTGGCGTTTGCCTGTGCAATATTTCTTTAACCGTCGCCTTAAAGTGACGTTCGAGCCTCCGTTACCAGTAATGGAAGATGATGAACCCTTTGCCTTAAATGGCTTAGAGAGCTACCAGTTACGCGATGAACTGCTAGAGTTGCTGCTTGATCAACCCAATTCACCGCATGCCCTTGAGAGATTCATCGACCAGCAGCGCGCGCAAGGAAAGTTACCGATTGGTGCTTTTGGATCCTTGGAATTTGAAACTAATCGCGTGCAAGCACAAGAATTGGCGCAAAGAATCGCTTTCTTATGCCATTCGCCACTTGATGACCAAGAGATCGATCTGCGATTTGAATTGTTTGGTGAAGGCAAAAACGTACAACTGACGGGGTGGCTGACTAAGCGCTATCAATCCGGTTTAGTGCGCTACCGCAGTGGTTCGATTCGCGCGCAGGACTATTTAGCCGCGTGGATTGATCATCTCTCACTAGCGGCGATGGGCGAAAGTCAACCTACTCATTTGATGGGCTACGATCGTAAAGAAGGTGTGCAGCATTTTATTTATCCGCCCATGCCCGATACCGAACAAGCCAAAGCGTTGCTCGCAGAACTGGTGGGTTTGTTTTATCAAGGTATGACAGCTCCGCTCGCTTACTTTCCAAAAACCGCGTTAGCCTGTGTGGAAGCTGGCTTCAGCCGTGGTCAATGGGTTGATGATCGCGATAAATCGCTCAAGAAAATGGCCGATACCTTTAATGAAAGTTACATGAGCCACGGTGAAGGAAGCAATTTTTACATCGCGCGTATTTGGCCGCAGTGGAATGAAGCCTTAGCTGAGCAGGTGCGTTTATTGGCCACGTTGGTGATGCAAGGGCCACGATTGTGGGTTCAAGTGGCGCAGGATGTTTAGCGATGGATAACTGCTTGGAAAGTAGAGTGGCCGCCAGTCAATCATTATTGTGTAGGGCGTTTTCTGTACGGCCACAGGTCAGAGGGACCATTATTTGGTTGGTTCGCATCATCGTGAGATTTACGAAACACGTGGCGCGGATAGTAAAGGCTGCCCGTTTGGCGAACCGTGAGAAAGATCTCACAACGTCTTAATTTATAAACTTATTTTGATTATTCATACCATTATTCAAGCGCGATCACATTCGCTTGCGTATTCAAAGGCTAACTGTTTATGAGTATGACCCCGGTTACGGTCACAACACCATTAAATACCCTTACGTTCCCGCTGCACGGTGCAAGGCTTATCGAAGCGTCGGCGGGCACGGGTAAAACCTTCACCATTGCAGGTTTGTATTTACGCCTGTTACTTGGGCATGGTGATGCAAAGTCACGTCATCAAGTGCCACTGACGGTCGATCAAATTCTAGTGGTGACCTTTACTGAAGCTGCCACTGCTGAGCTTCGTGACCGTATTCGGCGGCGCATTCATGAGGCGCGTATCGCTTTTTCGCGCGGTTTCAGTGATGACCCTGTTATCAAACCGCTACTTGAGCAAACCAGTCATCACAAGCAAGCGGCGCAAATATTACTGCAAGCGGAACGGCAGATGGATGAAGCGGCAGTCTATACCATTCACGGCTTTTGCCAGCGTATGCTCACCCAAAATGCGTTTGAATCGGGCAGCCGTTTTAATAACGAATTTGTGACCGATGAAAGTCATCTAAAAGCGCAAGTGGTCGCGGATTATTGGCGTCGTCAGTTCTATCCGTTGTCGATTCAGCTTGCTGCGGAAGTGCGCCGTTTATGGTCATCACCAGCGGCGCTGCTTGAAAAAATCAGTGGCTATTTAACTGGCTCGGCGCTAACGCTCTCTGTTGAAGCGATGAGTGGCGATTTAAGCGCGCTTTATCAATCGTGCCTGTCACGCATAGAGTCGTTAAAAAAGCAGTGGCTTGATTCATGCGATGATTTACCGCCGTGCATTGAAGCTTCAGATTTGCATGCAGCAACCAAGAAAGCGTTACTGAAACGGCTAGAAGGGTTAGCGTTGTGGGCGAGCAACCCGCAGCATGAATTGAACCTACCGAGCGAATTACAAGAGTTTGCACAAAGCGCGTTGGAGGCTAAGTCGAAAAAAGGTCAACCCCCGCAACATGCGCTGTTCACGACCATTGAGCTCTTTTTGCAACAACCCATCAGCTTAGAAGCGCCGCTGCTGGCGCACGCTATTACTCATTGCCGAGCCATGCTTGCCAAAGCGAAAGCACAAAAGCAGTGGTTATCGTTTGATGATTTGCTCACTCAGCTTTCTGCCGCGATAGATAATGATGAGCTGGGCATACTGACTGAGCGGATTCGCAGCCTTTACCCCGTTGCGATGATCGATGAATTCCAAGATACCGATCCGCTGCAATACAGTATTTTTAGCCGCATTTATCTGCCTAAGGCTGAATGCGGTTTGTTTATGATTGGCGACCTAAAACAAGCGATTTACGCGTTTCGTGGTGCAGACATTTTTACCTACATCAAAGCGCGTAAACAGGTGAGCGCACACTACACCTTGGGGACCAACTGGCGTTCTAGCGCGAATATGGTCAATGCCGTCAATCAGATTTTTAGTACGCCTGATAGTGCTTTTATCTACGACCAAGACATTCCCTTTTTACCCGTTGAAGCCAGCCCAAATGCGCAGCAGCGTCAATGGTGGCTTAACGGAACCGTGCAACCAGCGCTCACCTATTGGCTGCAAGAAACGCAAGACAGCCCGTTGCCAAAAGGCGAATACCTGCAATGCATGGCCAAAGCGTGCGCCAGCCAAATTCAGACAATTTTGAGCGCCGCGCAGCATCAACAAGCGTACTTTGATGCTGCTAAAGGGCAAAAGAGCGTGCAAGCCGGTGACATCGCAGTCTTAGTACGGACGGGTAATGAAGGTCGTATGGTGAAAGAGGCGCTCGCTACGCAAGGCATTGCCAGTGTTTATCTCTCGAACCGCGATAGTGTTTTTAGCAGCGAGGTAGCACAAGATGTACAGCGTCTATTGCAAGCGGTACTGACTCCTGAACATGATCGCGCCTTGCGGGCTTGTTTGGCCTCACCACTTTTCGCTTTAGATGCTGCCAGCTTGGATGATTTAAACAACGACGAATCGGTATGGGAAAACGCGGTTAACGAATTTAAACAGTATCGCCAATTGTGGCTTGAGCGCGGCGTGCTTCCTATGTTGCGCAGTGTGATGAGCAAACGTCACGTCGCTGAACGTTGGTTGGAAGAGCCGCAAGGTGAGCGCTCACTGACCGATTTTATGCACATCGGTGAGCTACTACAGCAAGCGCGACAAGAGATTGATAGCGATCACGGTTTGCTGCGTTGGCTGGCACAAGCTATCAGTGACGCCGAGCATGGCCTAGGAGGCCGTGATGATCAAATTCAACGTTTGGAATCCGAACGCAACCTAGTGCAGATCGTCACTATTCACAAATCGAAAGGTTTGGAATACGACTTAGTGTTTCTGCCGTTTGTGGTCAGCTATCGCGAGGCAAGTGAAGGCAAATATCATGATGCCGTGAATGAGGAAACTGTGCTGGATATTACCGCCAGTGAAGCTTCTCTCAAGCAAGCAGATAAAGAGCGGCTTGCGGAAGATCTGCGCTTGATTTATGTAGCGCTGACTCGTGCTGTGTATGGCTGTTTTATCGGCATTGCGCCGCTGCGTAATGGCCGCTCCACCAAAGAGCCAACCGGTGTGCATTTAAGTGCCATTGGCTATCTGCTGCAAAATGGTCAAGCCGCAGGCATTGCCGATCTTAACGCTGCGTTGCACGCTCAATCCAATCAATACATTCGTGTTTCTGAGCCACCAGCCGAGCAACCAGAGCCGTTTAAAGCGTTGAGTGTCGATACGCCGGTATTGAGTGCCAAAACACTGCAAGCGCAGATTGACCGTTTTTGGCGAATGACCAGCTATTCTGGGTTGGTAAAACAAGGTGTGAAACACGCTAGCCACGACGCGAGTTTAGAAGTCTCAGGCTTTGATATCGACTCTGCTGATGAGCAAGCGGAAGCTTTACTGGTTGAGCCAGAACGTTCCATTTTCACTTTTCCACGCGGTGCAACGCCCGGTACTTTTTTGCATTCTCTCTTTGAAGAGGTAGAGTTTACTGAGCCTGCTAGCAGCGATGCTAACCAAAAAGTGATACTTGATTTACTGGTGCGAGAACAAATCGATATTGAATGGTTACCAGTATTACAAACGCTGGTCGATACCGTGTTACAGACACCTTTAGATGGCAAAACGTTGCGTTTGAACCAAAAAATCGCCACTCAGCGTTTGGTTGAAATGGAATTTCTATTACCGATAGAAGTACTGAGCGCTCCTGCATTGAACCGTGTTATTCAACGCCATGATCCACTGTCGGCTAAAGCTGGAGATCTTGGTTTTTACACTGTGCAGGGCATGCTGAAGGGCTTTATTGATTTGCTGTTTGAGCATCAAGGAAAGTATTACGTGCTGGACTGGAAATCGAATCATCTGGGGGATGATGTCAGCGCCTATCATGGCGAGCGTTTGAAAGCGGCGATGGCAGAGCATCGCTATGATTTACAATATCAACTCTACGCATTGGCGCTGCATCGATTCTTACGCAGTCGTCTAGCAAACTATGACTACCATCGCCATTTTGGCGGAGTCTATTATCTCTTTTTACGCGGCATGGATGGCGAGTCTGAGCATGGGATTTTCTCAACCAAACCGAGTTTTGAACTGCTTGATGAGATGGACAGATTGATTGATGGAGAAACCGTAGATACTCGCGCGACCGATGCAGGGCAAATGGAGTTAGATTTATGAGCAGTACGCTAATGATAACGCTTAAGCAGTTAGCGGAAAAAGGCGCTATGCGTCAGTTAGATTACCAATTCGCGCGTTTTATCGAACAAAAAAGCCAGCAGCAACTTGGCGCTGAACATAGCCAAGCGCTCGGATTTATTGCCGCGGTGGTCAGTGCTGAATTGGCCAAGGGGCATATCTGCTTACCTTTAGTGGATGCTTCAACGGCGCAGGGTGTCGACCTCGCAGCTAAGTTAGGCTTGTTTGGTGAGGCAGCATTGGCGGTCAATCAGCACCTATTGGCGATTGATTGGCCCTGGCTACTCAACCGTTCAGACTTAGTCGGACAACAAGGGGAAGCGGTGCCTTTAATGTTTGATGGGCAACGTTTATATCTACACCGTTATTGGCATTATGAAGTTACCTTAGCACAGCGTTTAATCAGCTTTGGGACACCCATGAGCCTAAAGCCTACTGATGTCCAAAAGCTAAAATTGCTGCTTGATACACTGTTTGCGCGTCAATACCACTTTCTGCTCCATGCGCTTCGCCAATTGCCAGAGACAGCCAATGCATCAGCACGCCAGCAACAAGTGTGTGATTTTCTGGATGTGGTCAACGCCGATGAACTTGATTGGAATGAGATTGATCAAGTCATTAGCCAAGCACGTACGGCGAAAGAACTCGAAGCATTAGAGACGCTGATCCCGCAAAGCGTTTGCATCAACTGGCAAAAAGTCGCAGCGGCAGTGGCACTGACACGCCGCTTTGCCGTGATTTCTGGCGGGCCGGGAACCGGTAAAACCACCACGGTTACCAAATTACTAGCCGCTTTGATTACTCAAGCCCAACAGCAAGGTGAGACGCCCACCATTAAATTGGTGGCACCAACGGGTAAAGCTGCGGCACGTTTAACGGAATCGATCGGTAAAGCGGTGGCTGAACTGGCGGTTGAGCCGGCGTTGAAAGCGGCGATTCCCACCGAGTCGAGCACACTTCACCGTTTATTGGGCGTCATACCTAATAGTGTTGAGTTTCGTCACCATCAGCGTAACCCGCTGCATTTAGATATATTGGTGGTTGATGAAGCATCGATGGTCGATTTACCGATGATGGTCAAGTTAATCGAGGCATTACCCAAACACGCACGCTTGATTTTACTAGGTGATAAAGACCAACTCGCGTCAGTCGAAGCGGGCGCTGTGCTGGGGGACATTTGTTCATTTTTGACCTTAGGCTACAGCCGAGCGCACAGCGAGTACCTAGCTAAGTTAACAGGCTATCAAACACTGATTGCTCATTCACACCCTAACGCAACCCCGATTTCAGACAGCTTATGCATGCTGCAAAAAAGCTACCGCTTTGATGTCCGATCAGGCATTGGTCAATTAGCAAAAGCGATCAATGCTGGGCAAGTGGCTATGGTGGATGAGGTGTTAAAACGTAATTATGCTGATATTACGCACCACTCACTCAGCAGTGAAAGCTATAACCTAATGCTGAAAACCTTAGTCAAGGAGTATGGTCGTTATCTCACGCGCATCGAGAGTTCTGGTGCTGACGCTTTGGAAACTCAAGCCCAAAAAGCCAAAGCCGTATTGGATTGCTTTAATCAATGCCGTTTGCTTTGTGCTATTCGTGAGGGGGATTTTGGGGTAAGTGGTTTGAATCAACGTATTGAACGTGCGCTGGTCGCACGTAAGTTGATCAAGACTCAAGATGAGATTTGGTACCACGGCCGACCCGTGATGGTGGCGCGTAATGATCATGGGCTAGGTTTGTATAATGGTGATATCGGCATATGCATGCTTGATACGAGCGAGCAAGAACCGCGTTTGAAAGTGTATTTTGAGCTGCCAGATGGTAGCGTGAAAGCTATTTTACCAAGCCGCGTACCAGAGCACGAAACAGCCTATGCGATGACCATTCATAAATCACAAGGCAGTGAGTTTGATCTAACGCTGATGATTTTACCGCCTGATTTTAGCCCGATATTGACCAGAGAGCTTATCTATACTGGCATTACGCGCGCCAAGAAGCAGCTGATGCTTTTTGCTGACATGGGAACGATGAAACGAGGGCTCAAGATAAAAACGCAGCGAGCCAGCGGCTTAGTTACGAGATTAGACAAGAGACTAGCGTAAATCAGCAACTAGGATAAACGAGTTTGAGCTGTCCCCACACAGTTTGAAATTTACATGGTATGTTCAATTCATTCCGTTGTTTGGGGGAAGCTCAATTACTGATTTGGTGTGCTGCTATGCGAAAGCATGAGTAAAAGAGATGTTTCTGATTTTATAACGATCTTGCGAGCTGAGTATAAAGACTCGTAGCTTGTCGTTAACGGGAAATACGCAATGCACATGTTGGCCTTCAAGGAATTGGTTATCAGCCATATCCCAAAAGCTTTGAAGTGAGTTACAAATAACAGTTTTCATAGAATTTTTGCTCTTAAGTACGTGTCGTAGTAAAAGCAATCCGTGCAAGCCGACCTACTGGTATCTGACCAATCGGTATAAAGCCAAGTTCCTGTGTTGTTCATTAAATGTACATCGTTAATGATGTCGGCGGATTCTACACATAATATTAAGT
>NZ_CAWPDB010000130.1:0-35529 GCF_963886625.1 Vibrio sp. V23_P3S9T160 | reverse complement strand
TCCATGCCGAACTCAGAAGTGAAACACAACAGCGCCGATGGTAGTGTGGGGTCTCCCCATGTGAGAGTAGGACATCGCCAGGCTTTGAATATTGTCTAACCAGACACGCTGCGGAGCGGTAGTTCAGTTGGTTAGAATACCGGCCTGTCACGCCGGGGGTCGCGGGTTCGAGTCCCGTCCGCTCCGCCACTTATTAAGAAGCCCTGCTAGTAATAGCAGGGCTTTTTTCGTTTGAGTTTCAATGAGCTGCTTAAGTCGTTTTAAGCTATCTCTATTGCAACTAGATTCCCTGTGCTTATTCCTTGATGTCCTCTTGAGCGCTGAAATTCTTTTGGTTTATGTTCATCGAACAGAGTAGCTGCATGAAAGGCGCTACTATCTCAATCAATAGCCATATGAAAACAACGTGTAGGCATATAAAAAAGCCGACACGTTGTGTCGGCTAATCGTTTAGTGTTGTGCTTTACAGAATCTGTTTGAGCACTCTATCGGCCTTAACTCGCGTTACTTTGCGCAGTAGTTTTTGTACCGCATCAGGGTAGTTTTCTATCTTCTCTAGTTGTTTGTAGGTACAAACAAGTTGAGTGTGTCGAAGGATGTTGTCGATCTCTTGCTCAAACTTAGGTGTTAAGTGGTGATAGTGATCTTGGATGAGAATGGCATTCTCGAGATCGAGCTTCCATGCTCTTGGATTTAAGTTATTACCAGTGATCAACATGTAGCGCTTATCCACCCATACGCCTTTTAGATGGAAGCTATTCTCTTCATGTTTCCAGAGATGGATAGAAAGATTTCGACTGGCAATATGGGCTTCATTTACTTTGGCAAAACGGCGTAGATTAAGCTCATATAAATAAGGTAAGCCGCCGATTGTTTTGAAGGTTTGCTCTGGGGAAATATAGAAGTCGTTTGCCGTTTTATCGCCAACGACAATGTGAACTTTTACACCCCGTTTCAATGCTTTCTTAACTTCTTTAGCGACACTTTTTGGAAAATTGAAATACGGAGTGCAGATAAAGACTTCATCTTTAGCATGAGCGATCAGTTGGTTAATATTGTGGTTGAGTTTATTTCGACGCTTTCCAATACCCACCAGTGGCGTCAAAGCCACTTGATCGGCTGTTGGGATCTGTGACTCAAACTCATAGTTTGCTGTTGCTAGAGAGGCTCTAAATTGCCGAATGTCAGTTTTGATATCTTTCGTCGTTGGCTTCGATGTGTTTGATAAGTCATTGACAGCAGGATGACTTATCATTTTTTGCTGAATAAATTGTATCATGCTATCGGCAAGGGATTGGTTGTCGATGGTGTGATAGCGGTCGAATCGATAGCGCTCTTTGTGATGCAAATAAACGTTATTAAGGCTTGCTCCGCTATAGATCACCTGGTCGTCGACAATAAAACCTTTGAGATGTAAAACACCAAAAACTTCGCGACCTCGCACAGGGATGCCGTATACGGGAATGGCGTGTTCGTGGTTCTGAGAGAACTCTTGATACATTGAAGCATTGCCTTCCGAAGCGGCCGCACCAATTAATCCACGTTGCGCTCTATGCCAATCAACGCAAATCGCAATATCTAAGCCAGGGTTTCTTTGCTTGGCATTATATAGCTCCGTTAAAACTTCTCTGCCTGCTTCGTCATCTTCTAAATACAGCGCTACAAGATAGATTCGTTTACTTGCCTGACGGATCGACTGGATCAGATGATTTTTAAATTCTTTTGCCGAAAATAAAACTTCAAAATGATCCGGTGATTGTGCGATGGTCGGCAATCGCTCGAATGGGTTTCTATGAGCAATCATATTGGATGATTTACCTTACTTATTTGCAAAATTGCGAACTGGGGATATTACCAAATTCAACGGTTCAATTGCTAGAAAAGCCGCGCATTCTCGTCATACTAGCCTAGGTATCTCATAGGAATGAGATCTTTACCACTGGATACATACCGCTCAAACCGTTGCATAAGAGCTATTGGTAGTTCTTCTGTCATTATGGAGTGAAAACCATGACGAGCATAAAAGGGCTCAAGATGAGCGTATGCGAAGCAATAATCCTGATTATTGAGAATATTCTCGCTGCAATAATTGAGCAACTGCGACCCAATCCCTTTTTTTTGGTTTTCTGGCAGCACAAGCATGCCAGTCAGTAATCGATATACATCAATATTTTTAAATCTGACAACAGCAGATATCTGCCCATCGAGCGTGCCTATAACGCACAATTCATCTTTCCTAGCTTTTGCTGAAGGGTAATGTTCTTTGTACATTCGCTTGATCAAAGGAAGTTTTATCGGGGGGAGTATGTCAAATTGTAGTTGCCACATTTCTTCCTGCTTCGAATAGTTATCTGTTGTAGAATGGCGTGAGTTTAATTTATCCATAGAATGCCATGCAATTACATCCCAATGCGAGCTTAAAAAAATATCACACTTTTGGCCTAGAACAATCTTGTCAATTATTAGCTGAAGTTTTCTCTGTGCAAGATTTGGTGGAAATTTACCAGAGCGCAGAATGGCAGACTTTGCCTAAGTTGATGTTAGGAAAAGGTAGCAATGTTCTTTTTACTTGTGATTTTCATGGAATGGTTTTAAGCAACCAACTGAAAGGGTTACAGCACACGCAGGATGATAATTACCATTATTTGCATGTTTCTGGTGGTGAGGATTGGCCTTCACTTGTTGAATGGGCAGTGAAGCAAAACATTGCAGGTCTTGAAAATTTGGCTTTGATACCTGGTTGTGCAGGTTCTGCTCCTATCCAAAATATTGGCGCTTATGGTGTAGAGTTTCAAGATGTGTGTGATTACGTTGATTATCTCTGTTTAGACTCCTTAACCGTCAAGCGCCTGAGCGCCAAACAATGTCTATTTGGTTATCGTGATTCTATTTTTAAGCACGCTTTGCACAGTAACGCGATCGTTGTAGCGGTAGGACTAAAGCTATTGAAGCAATGGCAACCCGTACTGAATTATGGACCTTTGCAAGAACTGGATGGTCACACCTGCCAAGCTATTGATATTTATAAACGGGTATGCGCTACTCGCAATGCCAAATTACCCGATCCGCGGGTGCTAGGTAACGCAGGAAGCTTCTTTAAAAATCCAATTATTAGTTTAGAACATTGGCAGGCTCTTCTTGAGAGTCATCCCGATCTTGTTTCTTACCCCGTGGAAGAAGGCAGAAAAGTAGCGGCTGGGTGGTTGATTGATCAGTGTGGGCTCAAAGGGTATAGCTTAGGTGATGCTCAAGTGCATCCGAAGCAAGCTTTAGTGTTGGTAAATAAAGGTAGCGCTACAGCCTTTGACGTCATTCAACTAGCGATTAAAGTTTGCATAGCAGTTCAGGATAAATTTTCGATATCTTTAGAGCATGAAGTCCGATTTTTAGATGCGATTGGTGAAACGAACCTTGAGCATCTTGCTAAGGAATTAAAGTGAAAGAGCACAGTGTCAAACTATCATTACTTCGTCATCTGGCCAGTGGCGAGTTTTGTTCTGGTGAGTTGCTAGGAGCAGAACTTGGTATTTCTCGCGCCGCAGTCAGTAAGCATATTAAAGGGATTCAGGAGTGGGGAATTGATATTTTCCGCGTCCAAGGCAAAGGCTATCAGCTTGCTCAATCACTGAATCTACTTGATGCGACACAGATCCAAAATGCCGTGCGTAACCCTGTCGAGCTTTTCCCCATTATCGATTCAACCAACCAATACCTGTTAGAACGTGTGGATAACCTTGCTTCGGGAAGCGTTTGCTTAGCAGAGTATCAGGCTAATGGACGGGGTCGGCGCGGGCGTCAGTGGATATCGCCTTTTGGCAGCAATCTTTATGTTTCCATGTACTGGCGACTCGACGCGGGGATGGCGGCCGCAATGGGGCTTAGCCTTGTGGTCGGGGTCGCGATTGTGGAAGCGCTATCAAGTATCGGATTTGACGGTGTAAAGCTTAAGTGGCCGAACGACCTCTATTTTCAGGATAGAAAGCTGGCGGGCATTTTAGTAGAAATGACAGGGCAGGCTGGCGCAGCGGCACATTTAGTGATTGGGATGGGAATGAACATTTTCATGCCCGAAAATGAGCAAGCCATTGACCAGCCATGGGCAAGTTTGTCGCAGGTAGCCGACGGTCTGAAAATAGACAGGAACTTGCTCGCTATTGTCTTTATTCAATCATTAGACCAAGCGCTACGTGATTACGAGCTTTATGGGATGAAGGATTTTATACCGCGCTGGAATCGACTCGATAACTTTATTGGTCGAAAAGTTAAACTGCTTATGGGCCCCAAAGAGGTCTATGGCGTGGTGCACGGGATCAACGAATATGGAGCGGTGTTGCTAGAAACAGAGAATGGAATGGAGAGTTACATTGGTGGCGAAATATCGTTACGCAAGGCAGAGTAACCGCTTTACCAAACTATTTTCTTAGTAGTATCTCTTCCACAGTATGATTGAGGCCTTTACGCAAAACTAACTGAGCGCGCTCTTTGGTCGGTAAAATATTATGTTGCAGATTTTTACCGTTGATCGAGTGCCAAATGCTCTCAGCTTTTTCTCTCGCCTCTAGCTCAGACAGTTTTGTGTAGTGGCTAAAGTACGATCCCGTCTCCTTAAAGGCGCTGTGACGAAACTTCATAAAGCGTTCAACATACCACTTTTCAATAAGTTGACTGTCCGCATCGACATACAGTGAGAAATCTAAGAAATCAGATATAAACACTCGATGTGGATCGTGTGGATAATCCATGCCGCTTTGCAAGACGTTCAATCCTTCAATGATCAACACATCTGGCCTATCGACGACTTTCTCTTCAGTCGTGATGTCGTAAGTAAGATGTGAATAGATCGGCGCGCTTACATTTCTTTTTCCTGCTTTAACATCCGACACAAACTGTACCAGACGTTTCATATCATAAGATTCAGGAAACCCCTTTTTCCCCATAATTCCTCTTTCATTAAGAATTTTGTTGGGAAAAAGAAACCCATCTGTCGTAATCAGTTCAACTTTGGGATGATTCTCCCAGCGTGAAAGAAGCGCTTTTAACAAACGCGCCGTGGTACTTTTCCCAACGGCGACACTTCCTGCGATGCCGATGATAAAAGGAGGCGATATATCGGTATTACCGAGAAATTGATGCAAAACCGCATTTCGGCTTTGTCTGGCGGCTACGTATAAATTAAGTAAGCGAGCCAAAGGCAGATAAATCTCAGCCGTTTCTTTCATCGTTAGGTTTTCATTAATACCTTGTAGCTCTTTTAAGTCAGCCTCAGAGAGAGTCATTGGGACAGAGTTACGTAGCTCGGCCCATTGATTGCGATCAAAAGAGATATAAGGACCCATAAAATACCTAACGATGAATGACAGAAAAAAGAAGAGGATGAAACATACATTAAGGTGAAAAGAATGGAAATGCCTTAAACGATAGAATTGAGTGAGAAAACGCATTTTGCTTGAAAAAGCAACGAACAGGCGAGATTTATGGAAAATTGGTTTTTTTTTAATATTTAGGCTTGCAAGGCTGAGCATCATTCAATAGAATGCGCTCCACTTATGCCGACTTAGCTCAGTAGGTAGAGCAACTGACTTGTAATCAGTAGGTCACCAGTTCGATTCCGGTAGTCGGCACCATTCTTTTTCGAAAGAATGAAGAAAAAATTTGGAGGGGTTCCCGAGTGGCCAAAGGGAGCAGACTGTAAATCTGCCGGCTCCGCCTTCGATGGTTCGAATCCGTCCCCCTCCACCATATTCTTAAGGAAATAGCTCTCAGAGTTACGTGTGCGGGCATCGTATAATGGCTATTACCTCAGCCTTCCAAGCTGATGATGCGGGTTCGATTCCCGCTGCCCGCTCCAATTTTTGAGTGCTGATATAGCTCAGTCGGTAGAGCGCACCCTTGGTAAGGGTGAGGTCCCCAGTTCAACTCTGGGTATCAGCACCAGCTCTCCAAGCAATTATCTCCTTTTGATATATACTCCTTACCAATAATTTTGGTTGCGTGGTCATCAAAGCCACCTAAATCCGTACCTAGAGGGACAACTCATGTCTAAAGCAAAATTTGAACGTACGAAACCGCACGTAAACGTTGGTACTATCGGCCACGTTGACCACGGTAAAACAACTCTAACTGCTGCTATCTGTACTACACTTGCAAAAGTGTACGGTGGTGAAGCGAAAGACTTCGCATCTATCGATAACGCTCCAGAAGAGCGCGAGCGCGGTATTACAATCAATACTTCTCACGTAGAGTACGATACACCAGCACGCCACTACGCACACGTAGACTGCCCANGCCACCTAAATCCGTACCTAGAGGGACAACTCATGTCTAAAGCAAAATTTGAACGTACGAAACCGCACGTAAACGTTGGTACTATCGGCCACGTTGACCACGGTAAAACAACTCTAACTGCTGCTATCTGTACTACACTTGCAAAAGTGTACGGTGGTGAAGCGAAAGACTTCGCATCTATCGATAACGCTCCAGAAGAGCGCGAGCGCGGTATTACAATCAATACTTCTCACGTAGAGTACGATACACCAGCACGCCACTACGCACACGTAGACTGCCCAGGACACGCTGACTATGTTAAAAACATGATCACAGGTGCTGCGCAAATGGACGGCGGTATCCTAGTTGTTGCTGCAACAGATGGCCCAATGCCACAAACTCGTGAGCACATCCTACTTGGTCGCCAAGTTGGTATTCCTTACATCATCGTATTCATGAACAAATGTGACATGGTTGATGATGAAGAGCTTCTAGAGCTAGTAGAAATGGAAGTTCGTGAGCTTCTATCTGAGTACGATTTCCCAGGTGATGACCTACCAGTTATCCAAGGTTCTGCACTAGGCGCACTAAACGGCGAAGAGCAGTGGGAAGCGAAAATCATTGAACTTGCTGAAGCGCTAGACACTTACATTCCAGAGCCTGAGCGTGCAGTAGACCAAGCATTCCTACTACCAATCGAAGACGTATTCTCAATCCAAGGTCGTGGTACAGTAGTAACTGGTCGTATCGAGCGCGGTATCCTACGTGTAGGTGACGAAGTTGCGATCATTGGTATCAAAGACACAATCACAACGACTTGTACAGGTGTTGAGATGTTCCGTAAGCTGCTTGACGAAGGTCGTGCAGGTGAGAACGTTGGTGCACTTCTACGTGGTACTAAGCGTGATGAAGTAGAACGTGGTCAAGTACTAGCGAAACCAGGTTCAATCACTCCACACACTAAGTTCGAGTCAGAAGTGTATGTACTGTCTAAAGATGAAGGCGGCCGTCATACTCCGTTCTTCAAAGGCTACCGTCCACAGTTCTACTTCCGTACAACGGACGTAACGGGCGATATCTCTCTACCAGAAGGCGTAGAGATGGTAATGCCAGGTGACAACATCCAAATGGTTGTAGAGCTAATCGCTCCAATCGCGATGGATGAAGGTCTACGTTTCGCGATCCGTGAAGGCGGTCGTACAGTAGGTGCTGGTGTTGTTGCTAAAGTTATCGCTTAATTGCTGATTTAGCCGTTTAAATACGAATAGTATTTGACTAACGACTACCAAAAAGGGCATCATTTGATGCCCTTTTTCTGCACTAAATTTGGCCGTTGTCGATTTGTTGGTCGATAAAGCCAGTGCAAAGGATTTAAGATAGAGACATTTCTATCTTGATGAGTATGTATAGGTAGCTTTACCTGTGCTATGGATTTGCCCTGCAACAGCGGGGTTGTTGTCGTCTATGTTAAGACTTGTAACAGGTTGGTTTATGAAAGCAAACAATGCTGAAATTCCTGATAGCTCAAGTGCAGCAGACACATTTAAGTGGATTGTCACTTTTGCTCTGTTAGCTGCCGCTGTTGTGGGTAATTACCTGTATGGTGAAATGTCTGTAGTGCTTCGCGCTGCAGGTGTGGTTGCGCTGATTATTGCAGCACTCGGTGTTGCTGCGACAACCACAAAAGGAAAAGCGGCGATTGCGTTTGCGCGTGAATCTCGTATGGAAGTTCGCAAAGTGGTATGGCCGACACGTCAAGAAACCATGCAAACAACATTAATCGTTTTAGCTGTAAGTATCGTAATGGCTCTAGCACTTTGGGGCATCGACGGCATTATGGTTCGTCTTGTCGCTTTCGTGACTGGGGTATAGAGGGTTTAATACATGAGTGAAGCTCCTAAAAAACGCTGGTATGTAGTTCAAGCCTTCTCTGGATTTGAAGGCCGCGTAGCGCAATCGCTGCGTGAGCATATCAAGATGCACGCAATGGAAGAATTCTTCGGTGAAGTTCTTGTTCCAACCGAAGAAGTTGTTGAAATGCGTGCAGGTCAACGCCGTAAAAGTGAGCGCAAGTTCTTCCCAGGCTATGTATTGGTACAGATGCTCATGAATGATGAGTCCTGGCACTTAGTTCGTAGTGTTCCTCGTGTAATGGGTTTCATTGGTGGAACCTCCGATCGTCCTGCACCTATCACTGACAAAGAAGCCGATGCGATTCTTAATCGTCTAGAGAAAGCGAGCGAAGCTCCGCGTCCTAAGACGATGTTTGAAGCAGGTGAAGTGGTTCGTGTTAATGAAGGTCCATTTGCTGATTTCAACGGCACCGTTGAAGAAGTAGATTACGAGAAGAGCCGCATTAAAGTGTCAGTATCTATCTTTGGCCGTGCAACTCCTGTTGAACTTGAGTTTGGCCAAGTCGATAAGCTTGATTAAAAAAACACCTTTTAGGGTTGTTAAGGGCGTGAAATGTGATTATAATTTCGCGCCTTATTTACACGTCTTTATGACAAAGTAACCGGGGAGCTGATCAGCTGATTGGCGTTTGTACCCACATTTAGGAAATATCATGGCTAAGAAAGTTGAAGCTTATATCAAGTTGCAAGTTGCATCTGGTATGGCGAACCCAAGTCCACCAGTTGGTCCTGCACTAGGTCAACGTGGCGTTAACATCATGGAATTCTGTAAAGCGTTCAACGCAAGAACAGAATCAATGGAGAAAGGCTTGCCTACTCCAGTTGTTATCACTGTATACAGCGACCGTTCTTTCACGTTCGTAACTAAGACTGCTCCAGCGGCTGTTCTTCTGAAGAAAGCTGCAGGCATCAAGTCTGGTTCAGGCCGTCCAAACACTGAAAAAGTGGGCACGGTTACTGATGCTCAAATCCAAGAAATTGCAGAAGCGAAAGCGGCTGATATGACTGGTGCTGACATTGAAGCGATGAAACGTTCTATTGCGGGTACTGCTCGTTCAATGGGCTTAGTGGTAGAGGGTTAATATCATGGCAAAACTAACTAAGCGTATGCGCACTATCCGTGAGAAAGTTGACGCAACTAAAGAATACGAAATCAACGAAGCAGTAGCTCTTCTTAAAGAACTTGCAACGGCTAAATTCGTTGAGTCTGTAGACGTTGCTGTGAACCTTGGCATTGATGCTCGTAAATCTGACCAAAACGTACGTGGTGCAACTGTTCTGCCACACGGTACTGGTCGTGAAGTACGTGTTGCAGTGTTCACTCAAGGTGCAAACGCTGAAGCGGCTAAAGCTGCTGGTGCAGATTTAGTGGGTATGGAAGATCTAGCTGAGCTAGTGAAGAAAGGCGAAATGAACTTTGACGTTGTTGTTGCTTCTCCAGATGCAATGCGCGTTGTAGGTCAACTAGGTACCATTCTTGGTCCTCGCGGTCTAATGCCAAACCCTAAAGTTGGTACTGTAACTCCTAACGTTGCTGAAGCGGTTAAGAACGCTAAAGCAGGTCAGGTTCGTTACCGTAACGACAAAAATGGCATCATCCACACAACTATCGGTAAAGTTTCTTTCGAAACTAACCAACTGCAAGAGAACTTAGAAGCTCTTCTAGTTGCACTTAAGAAAGCGAAACCTTCTTCTGCTAAGGGTACTTACCTGAAGAAAGTAAGCATTTCTACTACGATGGGTGCTGGTGTTGCTGTTGATCAGAACACGCTAAACGCTCAAGCGTAATAATACATTTGATTAGGTGTGGAATTTGTGTATAATTCTGCGCCTAATATTTGTGGTTGGGGCTGATTTTAGTTCTTAGAACTATGACCCAGTCTCCGTCCAAGACCGTAGGCGTTATTTGTCTGTTTGATAAATGACTTAATCGTACCTACGTAGATGGTGCCCGAACTGACAGAAAGCATAATTTATTTTTTGAATAGATAAACTTTCTTCTGGGACTGCACCGAAATAACTCTCACTGTTGTGATAATAGTGAGTGGTGTAACGACAACCAGGAGTAAATCCAAGATGGCTTTAAACCTTCAAGACAAACAAGCAATTGTTGCTGAAGTCAACGAAGCGGCCAGTGGTGCACTTTCTGCAGTTGTTGCTGACTCTCGTGGCGTTCAAGTAGGCGCGATGACTTCTCTACGTAAACAAGCCCGTGAAGCGGGTGTTTACATGAGAGTTGTTCGTAATACTCTAGCACGTCGCGCAGTGGAAGGCACAGCTTACGAATGTCTACAAGACGTATTCGTAGGTCCTACTTTGATCGCATTCTCTAACGAGCATCCAGGTGCTGCAGCGCGTCTTTTTAAAGACTTCGCTAGAGAGAACAAGCACTTTGAAATCAAAGCAGCTGCATTTGAAGGCGCATTAACTGACGCTGAACTACTAGCGACACTACCAACTTACGACGAAGCAATCGCACGCCTAATGATGTGCATGAAAGAAGCTTCTGCTGGCAAGCTGGTACGTACTATCGCTGCTGTCCGCGATCAAAAAGAAGCTGCGTAATTCGCATTGCTTTTTATTGTTTGCTAAATAAACTTATTGTTGACTTAAAAGAGAATTGTTATGTCTATTACTAACGAGCAAATCCTAGATGCAGTTGCAGAAATGTCTGTAATGCAAGTTGTTGAACTTATCTCTGCTATGGAAGAGAAGTTCGGTGTTTCTGCTGCAGCTGCAGTAGTTGCAGGCGGCCCAGCAGCAGCAGCTGTTGAAGAGCAAACTGAATTCGACGTAATCCTAACTGCTGCTGGCGCAAACAAAGTATCTGTAATCAAAGCAGTACGTGGCGCAACTGGCCTAGGTCTTAAAGAAGCTAAAGCTCTAGTTGACGGCGCTCCAGCTGCAATTAAAGAAGCAGTTTCTCAAGCAGAAGCTGACGCACTTAAGAAAGAGCTAGAAGAAGCTGGTGCGACTGTTGAAGTTAAGTAATTATTACTTAATTTCTTAGCCGCAAGGCTAATGGCTGGTGGTTTATTGACCACCGGCCTTTTTGCGCTGTAGGGTATGGGTGAATTTTCCCGCTGTTTAGACGCTTATACTCGTGCAAAAGCACACAAACTATCATTTTTGAGTGATGTTGTGTTACTACAGTAAACAGCTGTTAGTCACTGTCCTATGACCCTTTATTTTTGAATAATTGGTGGGCAGTTTGGGTCACTTATCAGCGAGCTGAGGAACCCCATGGTTTACTCTTATACCGAGAAAAAGCGCATCCGTAAGGACTTTGGTACTCGTCCACAAGTGTTGGACATTCCATACCTGCTATCGATCCAGCTCGATTCGTTCGACAAGTTTATCGAACAGGATCCTGAAGGACAATACGGTCTTGAGGCTGCTTTTCGTTCTGTATTTCCTATTCAGAGCTATAACGGCAATTCTGAGCTGCAATACGTTAGCTATCGTCTTGGTGAGCCAGTTTTTGACGTTAAAGAATGTCAAATTCGTGGTGTAACTTATTCTAAGCCACTACGCGTAAAACTACGCCTAGTGATCTTTGATAAAGACGCGCCAGCAGGTACTGTAAAAGATATTAAAGAACAAGAAGTCTACATGGGTGAAATTCCACTCATGACAGACAATGGTACCTTCGTAATTAATGGTACTGAGAGGGTTATCGTATCCCAGCTGCACCGAAGCCCAGGCGTATTCTTCGACAGCGATAAGGGTAAAACTCACTCATCAGGTAAAGTTCTTTATAACGCACGTATTATCCCTTACCGTGGTTCATGGTTAGATTTTGAGTTTGATCCAAAAGATAACCTATACGTGCGTATTGACCGTCGTCGTAAACTGCCTGCATCGATCATTCTTCGTGCACTTGGTAAATCGACAGAAGAGATCTTGGATCTGTTCTTCGAAAAAGTGAAGTTTGAAGTCAAAGACCAAACTCTTCTTATGGAGTTGGTACCTGAGCGCCTGCGTGGCGAAACAGCGTCATTTGATATTGAAGCAAATGGTACCGTTTATGTCGAAAAAGGTCGTCGTGTAACGGCTCGTCATATTCGTCAACTAGAAAAAGATAACGTTGATTTTATCGAAGTACCCGTTGAGTACATCGTAGGTAAAGTCGCTTCTAAAGATTATGTCAATGAAGCAACTGGTGAAGTCATCGTTAGCGCAAACCAAGAAATTAGCTTGGAAGCATTAGCGAATCTTTCACAAGCGGGCTATAAGAAACTTGAAGTTCTATTTACGAACGATCTTGATCATGGTCCATTTGTGTCTGAGACGCTCCGCATCGACAGTACGGTTGACCGTATTTCTGCGCTAGTAGAAATCTACCGCATGATGCGCCCTGGCGAGCCACCAACAAAAGAAGCAGCCGAATCGCTGTTTGAAAGCCTATTCTTCTCAGAAGAACGCTATGACCTATCAACAGTAGGCCGTATGAAGTTCAACAGCTCAATTGAGCGTGAAGATGCCGGCGAGCTTGGTACGCTTGACGAAACTGACATCATCGAAGTGATGAAGAAGTTGATCGCCATTCGTAACGGCATTGGCGAAGTGGACGATATCGACCACCTTGGCAACCGTCGTATTCGCTCTGTTGGTGAAATGGCTGAAAACCAATTCCGCGTAGGTCTTGTGCGTGTTGAACGTGCAGTGAAAGAGCGCTTAAGCCTTGGCGATCTTGATGCGATCATGCCTCAAGATTTGATCAATGCGAAGCCTATCTCTGCAGCCGTTAAAGAATTCTTCGGTTCTTCACAGCTTTCTCAGTTTATGGACCAGAACAACCCACTTTCAGAAGTGACGCACAAACGTCGTATTTCTGCATTGGGTCCTGGCGGTCTAACTCGTGAGCGTGCTGGCTTTGAGGTACGTGACGTACACGTAACTCACTACGGTCGTCTATGTCCGATCGAAACGCCAGAAGGTCCGAACATCGGTCTGATTAACTCATTGTCAGCATTTGCACGTTGTAACGAATACGGTTTCCTAGAAACTCCGTACCGTCGTGTTGTTGATGGTGTGGTGACTGATGAAGTTGATTACTTGTCAGCTATCCAAGAAGGTCAATTTGTTATCGCGCAGGCAAACGCCATTCTGACTGAAGAAGGTACGTTTGCAGATGAGCTGATCACAGCTCGTCAAAAAGGTGAATCTGGTCTTCACCCTCGTGAACATGTTGACTACATGGACGTTGCGACCAACCAGGTCGTATCAATCGCCGCTTCGCTTATCCCGTTCCTAGAACACGATGATGCGAACCGTGCATTGATGGGTGCGAACATGCAACGTCAAGCGGTTCCAACGTTACGCGCTGAGAAGCCGTTGGTTGGTACTGGTATCGAACGTAATGTAGCGGTTGACTCTGGTGTAACTGCCGTTGCCAAACGTGGCGGTATGGTGCAGTCAGTTGATGCGTCTCGTATCGTAGTTAAAGTTAATGAAGATGAACTTGTATCTGGTGAAGCGGGTATCGACATCTACAACCTAACTAAATACACACGTTCGAACCAAAACACATGTATTAACCAACGTCCTACTGTGATGCCAGGTGAACCTGTAGCTCGCGGTGATGTTCTTGCTGATGGTCCTTCAACAGACCTTGGTGAGCTAGCGCTTGGCCAAAACATGCGTATCGCATTCATGCCTTGGAATGGTTATAACTTCGAAGACTCGATCTTAGTCTCTGAGCGCGTCGTTCAAGAAGACCGTTTCACGACTATCCACATCCAAGAACTTTCTTGTGTGGCTCGTGATACTAAGCTGGGCTCTGAAGAGATCACAGCGGATATTCCAAACGTAGGTGAATCGGCTCTGTCTAAACTAGACGAGTCAGGTATCGTTTACATTGGTGCTGAAGTTAAGGGTGGTGACATCCTAGTTGGTAAAGTAACGCCGAAAGGCGAAACTCAGCTAACTCCAGAAGAGAAGCTACTACGTGCAATCTTCGGTGAAAAAGCCTCTGATGTTAAAGATACGTCACTGCGTGTACCAAACTCTGTTTCAGGTACCATTATCGATGTTCAAGTTTTCACTCGCGATGGCGTAGAGAAAGACAAGCGTGCGCTTGAAATTGAACACATGCAGCTAAAAGAAGCGAAGAAAGACCTTACTGAAGAGTTCCAAATTCTTGAAGGTGGTCTACTAGCGCGTGTGAAAGCTGTACTGATCAATGGTGGCTATTCTGAAGCGAAGCTTGATGCGATCGATCGTAAGAAATGGCTAGAACAAACACTAGAAAACGACGAGCTACAATCTCAACTTGAACAGCTTGCTGAGCAGTGGGATGAGCTAAAAGCTGACTTCGATAAGAAGTTCGAAGCGAAACGTCGCAAAATCACTCAAGGTGATGATCTAGCGCCTGGCGTTCTGAAGATTGTTAAAGTTTACCTAGCGGTGAAACGTCGTATCCAGCCTGGTGATAAGATGGCAGGTCGTCACGGTAACAAGGGTGTAATCTCTAAGATCAACCCTGTTGAAGACATGCCTTACGATGAAAACGGTCAGCCGGTTGATATCGTATTAAACCCACTAGGTGTACCGTCACGTATGAACATCGGTCAGATCCTTGAAGTTCACTTAGGTCTGGCTGCAAAAGGTATTGGTGACAAGATCAACCAAATGGTTAAAGAACAACAAGAGCTGTCTAAGCAGCGTGAGTTCTTACAGAAGGTTTATGATCTTGGCGATACGCGTCAGAAAGTAGATATTGCTGCTCTGTCTGATGGTGATGTTCGTACTCTTGTGAACAACCTTCGTGGTGGTTTACCGATTGCAACTCCAGTATTTGATGGTGCGTCAGAAGCATCAATCAAAGAACTATTAAGCCTAGCCGACCTACCAACTTCTGGTCAGCTAACACTGTTTGATGGTCGTACTGGTGATGCATTCGAGCGTCCTGTAACTGTCGGTTACATGTACATGCTCAAACTGAACCACCTTGTTGATGACAAGATGCACGCTCGTTCAACAGGTTCGTACAGCCTAGTAACTCAGCAACCACTTGGTGGTAAAGCTCAGTTCGGTGGTCAGCGTTTCGGTGAGATGGAAGTGTGGGCACTAGAAGCATACGGTGCTGCATATACACTACAAGAAATGCTTACTGTTAAGTCAGATGACGTTAACGGTCGTACGAAGATGTATAAGAACATCGTTGATGGTAACCATAGCATGGAACCTGGCATGCCAGAGTCTTTCAACGTATTGCTGAAAGAGATCCGCTCGCTAGGTATCAACATCGAGCTAGAAGACGAAGAGTAATCTTGGCGGTAAACCCTCTGGATTATCCTGGTAGAAAGGCGCTCGCCGAGCGCCTTTTAACTCCTTACAGGAGCTGATTGTGAAAGACTTATTAAACTTTCTAAAAGCACAGCATAAGACCGAAGAATTTGATGCAATCAAAATCGGTCTATCTTCACCTGACATGATTCGTTCATGGTCTTTTGGTGAAGTTAAAAAACCTGAAACGATCAACTATCGTACGTTCAAGCCTGAACGTGATGGTCTGTTCTGTGCGCGTATTTTTGGTCCAGTCAAAGACTACGAATGTCTTTGTGGTAAATATAAGCGTCTGAAACACCGTGGCGTGATCTGTGAAAAATGTGGCGTTGAAGTTACACAAACTAAAGTTCGTCGTGACCGTATGGGCCACATCGAGCTTGCATCACCGGTTGCTCACATCTGGTTCCTAAAATCGCTACCGTCTCGTATCGGTCTGCTAATGGATATCCCTCTACGTGATATCGAACGTGTTCTTTACTTCGAAATGTATGTAGTAACAGAGCCGGGTATGACGGATCTAGAAAAGAGTCAGATGCTTACTGAAGAAGAGTATCTTGACCGTCTAGAAGAGTGGGGCGATGAGTTCACGGCGAAGATGGGCGCAGAAGCGATCAAAGACCTATTGGGTTCAATGGATCTTGTCGCTGAAACAGAGATGATGCGTGAGGAGTTACAAACCACTAACTCTGAAACTAAACGCAAAAAACTGACTAAGCGTCTGAAGCTTGTTGAAGCGTTTATCAGCTCAGGTAATAACCCTGAGTGGATGATCCTGACTGTGCTTCCGGTACTTCCGCCAGATCTACGTCCTCTAGTACCACTAGATGGCGGTCGTTTTGCGACATCTGATCTGAACGATTTGTACCGCCGTGTGATCAACCGTAACAACCGTTTGAAGCGTCTTCTAGAGCTAGCAGCTCCGGACATCATCGTACGCAACGAAAAGCGTATGCTGCAAGAGTCTGTTGATGCGCTACTTGATAACGGTCGTCGCGGTCGTGCGATCACAGGTTCTAACAAGCGTCCTCTGAAATCTCTTGCTGATATGATCAAGGGTAAACAAGGTCGTTTCCGTCAGAACCTACTTGGTAAACGTGTAGACTACTCAGGCCGTTCTGTAATCACAGTAGGTCCATATTTACGTCTGCACCAGTGTGGTCTTCCTAAGAAGATGGCACTTGAGCTATTTAAACCATTTATCTACAGCAAGTTAGAAACTCGCGGCATGGCCACGACGATCAAAGCAGCTAAGAAAATGGTTGAGCGTGAAGAAGCGGTTGTTTGGGATATCCTAGACGAAGTGATTCGTGAACACCCAGTACTACTAAACCGTGCACCAACACTGCACCGTCTTGGTATTCAAGCGTTCGAACCGGTACTGATTGAAGGTAAAGCGATTCAACTGCACCCACTTGTGTGTGCGGCGTATAACGCGGACTTCGATGGTGACCAAATGGCGGTTCACGTGCCTCTAACTTTAGAAGCACAGCTTGAAGCTCGTACACTGATGATGTCGACGAACAACATTCTGTCGCCAGCATCAGGTGATCCGATCATCGTACCTTCACAGGACGTGGTCTTGGGTCTGTACTACATGACTCGCGAAAAAATCAACGCACAAGGTGAAGGTATGTACCTGGCTGGCCCTAAAGAGGCTGAGAAGGCATACCGTACTAAGACAGCGGCGCTACACGCACGCGTTAAAGTACGTATCACTGAAACCGTTGTTGATGAAGATGGTTACAGCACAACTGAGACTAAGATGGTCGATACGACTGTCGGTCGTGCCATGCTATGGCAAATCGTGCCTAAAGGCCTGCCATACAGCATCGTGAACCAGAAGCTTGGTAAGAAACAGATCTCAAATCTATTAAACGAAGCGTATCGTAAGCTTGGTTTGAAAGATACGGTCGTATTTGCTGACCAAATCATGTACACCGGTTTTGCTTATGCAGCATTGTCAGGCGTGTCAGTTGGTATCGACGACATGGTTGTACCAGCAGCAAAATACACTGAAATTGCTGAAGCTGAAGAAGAAGTACGCGAAATCCAAGAACAGTTCCAATCAGGTCTTGTTACGGCGGGTGAGCGTTACAACAAAGTTATCGATATCTGGGCGTCTACCAACGACCGTGTTGCGAAAGCGATGATGGATAACCTATCTTCTGAAACCGTGATCAACCGTGATGGCGTAGAAGAACAACAAGAATCGTTTAACAGCATCTATATGATGGCTGACTCGGGTGCTCGTGGTTCTGCTGCTCAGATTCGTCAGCTTGCAGGTATGCGTGGTCTGATGGCGCGTCCAGATGGTTCAATCATCGAAACGCCTATCACAGCAAACTTTAAAGAAGGCCTGAACGTACTACAGTACTTTATCTCTACCCACGGTGCACGTAAGGGTCTAGCCGATACAGCACTTAAAACAGCGAACTCAGGTTACCTGACTCGTCGTTTAGTAGACGTTGCACAAGACGTTGTGGTGACAGAGCATGACTGTGGCACTCAAGAAGGTGTCGACATGATGCCTCATATCGAGGGTGGTGATGTTAAAGTTTCTTTAACTGAACTGGCTCTTGGTCGTGTTGTGGCTGAGGATGTGATGAAGCCAGGCACTGAAGAAGTACTTATTCCACGTAATACTCTGATTGATGAGAAGTGGTGTCAGATTATCGATGAGAACTCTGTCGATAATATGAAAGTACGCTCAGTGGTAACCTGTGATGCGGACTTCGGCTGTTGTGCGCTATGTTACGGTCGTGACCTTGCTCGTGGTCACCTAGTGAACCAAGGTGAGGCAGTCGGTGTTATTGCTGCTCAATCTATCGGTGAGCCGGGTACACAGTTAACGATGCGTACGTTCCACATCGGTGGTGCGGCTTCTACTGCTGCGGCAGAGAACAGCATCCAAGCGAAGAACAAAGGTTCTGTGAAACTTCACAACGCTAAGTTCGTTATCAACAAAGATAAGAAGCTGGTTATCACATCTCGTGCATCAGAGCTGACTATCATTGACGAATTTGGTCGCACGAAAGAAAAACACAAACTGCCTTACGGCTCTGTGTTGAGTAAAGGTGATAACGACGCGGTTGAAGCTGGTCAAACAGTGGCTAACTGGGAAGCGCACACCATGCCAATCATCACTGAAGTGGCTGGTCGCATCCAATTCGTTGATATGATTGATGGTGTAACGGTTTCTCGCCAAACAGATGACCTAACGGGTCTATCTTCAAGCGAAGTAACCGAAGCTGCCGCTCGTCCAGCAGCAGGTAAAGATATGCGTCCAGCTATCAAACTTGTTGATGCGAAAGGTAAAGATGTCATGATCCCTGGTACTGATATGCCAGCTCAATACTTCTTACCGGGTAAAGCGATCGTTAACATCGAAGATGGTGCTGAAGTTGGTATTGGTGACACATTAGCGCGTATTCCACAAAAATCTGGCGGTAACCGAGACATCACGGGTGGTCTACCTCGCGTAGCTGACTTGTTTGAAGCTCGTCGACCAAAAGAGCCTGCTATTCTTGCTGAGCACACAGGTACTGTGAGCTTTGGTAAAGAAACCAAAGGTAAACGTCGTCTAATCATCACTCGTGAGGGTGACGAAACTTATGAAGAAATGATTCCTAAGCATCGTCAACTTAACGTGTTTGAAGGTGAGAAGATCGAACGTGGTGACGTTATTGCTGATGGTCCTGAGACTCCGCACGATATCCTACGTTTACGTGGTATCCATGCTGTAACGTCTTACATCGCTAACGAAGTTCAAGAAGTTTACCGTCTGCAAGGCGTTAAGATTAACGATAAGCACATTGAAACTATCGTTCGTCAAATGCTACGTAAGTGTACGATTACTCATGCTGGCGACTCTGAGTTCCTAGCGGGTGAGCAAGTTGAATACTCACAAGTGAAAGTTGCAAACCGTAACCTAGAAGCCGAAGGCAAACAGCCTGCTCGTTTCGAGCGTGAGCTACTAGGTATTACTAAAGCATCTCTAGCGACTGAATCGTTCATCTCTGCGGCATCGTTCCAAGAGACAACTCGCGTACTAACAGAAGCGGCTGTTTCTGGTAAACGTGATGATCTTCGCGGTCTGAAAGAAAACGTAATCGTTGGTCGTCTGATCCCAGCGGGTACAGGTTTCGCTTACCACCAAGAACGTCAAGCTAAACGTGCGGCACAGCTAAAAGGCCCGTCTGCTGAACAAGCGACAGATAACCTAGCGGCACTGCTAAACGCAGGTTTCTCTTCTGAAGAGTAATCTCAGCGCTGATTAAAAAAGGCACCTTCGGGTGCCTTTTTTGTTGCGCTTAATTAATCTACGCGAATGATTACAGCAAAATATTCAATATTAAGCACCAGGAGGGATAGCCAAGCTGTCCGCGATAAGTTGAATCAAACTGTCTTCCACTCCAAAACGCACCTCAATAATTTCACCAATTAGCGAAAGATCGTTGTCAAAGTTTTCGAGATCATCCTCATCACTCACTGCCGCGTATTTATCTGTAAAATTGAGTAACGGCTCGGTAGTAACAATAATTTTTCCATAAGTTTGATTAATTTCATCGGTGGCTTCAAAGCCGGTTGCACGCCACCTATCCATCACCATATCGTAGATTTTGAAGTGACCTTCGGAAATATAATCCACCAGTTGCTGGCAAAAACGTTGCAGCTCTTCTGGCGAGGGAAGCCCGTTAACGTTCGTTTTGGTGGAGCAAGGTTGCAGCGCGGCTAATTTGCAATACTCTACAATTAAGGTTTGCCGCGTGTTTAGCCAGTGATCAATAACGTCACTGTAACCGCCCCATTGCTCTTGTGTGCGTTTTAGTTTTTTTAGCATGACCATGCCCTCATGATCGGGTCACAAAGCTGGTGACCGTTTCCTTTGCGTAGGGTTGCACTTCGTAGATACAACTCATTGTCCTTACTAGAATTTATAGAACTAAATTTGGAACGTTACAAATTCTGGTATGAATTTAGATTGCCAGTAAAATGGGGTAACTGCAAGAAGAGAGGTCGCAACATGTTGAAAAATAGTGATACAAAAATCGCTTATTGGTGTGTAGTTTCCGGAAGTGAGATCTGGACCATAAATGGTGAGTTACCGCTAGGATCTGCGGGCGAATATTCCCTGCCTTTAGAAAAAGCGGTGGTGGTAGATAGTTGTGATGGTTACCCAGTGATGTGGGTTAATTATGCCGATCTTGATGACGAGCGAGAAATGACTTCATTACGCGAATTGTTGCATCTCAAACCAGAACTGTTTTTGGCGATCAGCAAAGCGCTTCAATATGGTCACATGAGTCAAACGTTACGTTTTTGTCCACAATGTGGTGGGCGAAATTACCTAAACCATAACCAATTGGCGATGCAATGTTCTGAGTGTCGAACGTTACATTATCCGCGTATCTTTCCTTGCATTATTGTCGCGGTACGAAATCAGGATAAAATTTTATTGGCCCAGCACCCAAGGCATCGTAACGGCATGTATACCGTCATTGCTGGTTTTTTAGAGGTCGGGGAGACGTTAGAGCAGTGCGTGGCACGTGAAGTACTTGAAGAAACGGGGATTCATGTGAAAAATATTCACTATTTTGGCAGCCAGCCATGGGCATTTCCATCGAGTATGATGATGGGCTTTGTGGCGGAATATGACTCTGGCACGATAAAACCCGACTATAGTGAATTGAGTGATGCGCAATGGTTTTTAGCAAGTGCTTTGCCTCCCGTTGCGCCCGAAGGGACGATAGCCAGAGCATTAATAGAGCACACGTTAAGCGAAATCGAGAAAGATTCACTGCCGCATTGCTAAAAAAAACCCTCCGGTGAAGGAGGGGGTAAGTAAGATGTCGTTATGAGATGCCGAGTACAGAGTACTCAGTTTATAATTATAGTTTTCGCTAGCGAACAAATTTTTAACACCGTTAAAGGTTGCTTGCAAATTAACCATTGATTTAAAAGTTAATAACATGATCTCGCTTGCAAAGCACACCGTTTTTGGCGCTTATTCAGTGCTAGAATAACGCCACAAAAAATAACAAGCTTTAAATTGGAAGACGGAATGACTGAATTAAAAAATGATCGCTACTTGCGTGCACTGTTAAAACAACCTGTCGATTGCACCCCTGTATGGATGATGCGCCAAGCGGGACGTTACCTGCCAGAGTATCGCGCAACGCGTGCCGAAGCGGGCGATTTTATGGCGCTGTGTAAAAATGCTGAGCTAGCTTCTGAAGTGACATTACAGCCATTACGTCGCTTTCCATTAGATGCCGCTATTTTATTTTCTGATATTTTAACCATTCCTGACGCCATGGGATTGGGTTTGTATTTTGAAGCGGGAGAAGGGCCAAAGTTTGAACGCCCGATCACTTGTAAAGCCGATGTCGATAAAATTGGCTTACCGGATCCGGAAGGCGAACTGCAATATGTGATGAATGCCGTACGCCAGATCCGCAAAGATCTACAAGGTGAAGTTCCATTGATCGGTTTTTCAGGCAGCCCATGGACACTCGCGACTTATATGGTGGAAGGTGGCAGCTCAAAAGCTTTCACTAAGATCAAAAAAATGATGTACGCCGATCCTAGCGTGCTGCACGCCTTGCTCGATAAACTGGCAGACAGTGTTATTGAATACCTTAACGCACAAATCAAAGCGGGTGCTCAGTCTGTTATGATTTTTGATACTTGGGGCGGAGTACTGACGCCGCGCGACTACAACCTCTTTTCACTACAGTATATGCACAAAATTGTGGATGGTTTAATTCGTGAAAATGAAGGTCGCCGCGTACCCGTCACTCTGTTTACCAAAAACGGTGGCATGTGGCTGGAGCAGATTGCTGCAACGGGTTGTGATGCTGTAGGGCTTGATTGGACCATCAATATTGCCGACGCCAAAGCGCGTATCGGTGACAAGGTGGCGCTGCAAGGTAATATGGACCCATCCATGCTTTATGCTCCGCATGATCGTATTCGCCAAGAAGTGGCGACCATTCTTGAAGGGTTCGGTCATGGTGGAACGGGCCATGTCTTTAACCTCGGACACGGTATCCATTTAGATGTGCCACCGGAAAATGCGGGCATATTTGTTGATGCGGTGCACGCCTTGTCTAAACCGTACCATCAATAATAGGTTTGCGGTGCCTTATCGCCGATAATGCACCGTTTCTCACTCTCATCCTGTTATTTGATAGGAGCAGGTTCACAGAGGTAAAGAGGTAATAAGACAAGATGAAGACCAAAGATAAGATCGTTTATGCTGCATTAGCGCTGTTTAATGAACATGGTGAAAGAACGGTGACCACTAACCATATCGCAGCACATATCGAAATCAGCCCAGGTAATTTGTATTATCACTTTCGTAATAAACAAGAAATTGTTCGTGATATTTTTGCTCTCTATTCAGCAGAGTTACTCGAACGTTTTCAGCCGATTGCGGCACAGCGCGAAAGCTTAACTCTGTTAAAGCATTATCTTGATTCGATCTTCACTTTGATGTGGAAATACCGTTTTTTCTATGCCAATTTACCGGAAATCCTGCAGCGTGATGAAGTACTACATGGTGAGTACATTCAAGTACAAGAAAAGCTGCAAACTAATCTCATTAATATTATGCACGCTTTTGTTGAGCTGAAATTGCTGTCTGTCGGGAAAGAAGAGATGCAATCTTTAGTGACCACTCTCCATATGACGGCTTCGTGTTGGTTGAGTTATCAGTCAGCGATGTTTTCCAAAACGCAGATCACCGAGCAAGTGATTCATCAAGGCATGCTACAGATGATCGCAGTCGTTAAACCCAAAGCAACGGAACAAGGTCTTGAACAGCTTCTATTATTAGAGGAAGGTGTGCGGGCGATGCACGCATCATAATGTGTGCTTAGTTATAACCTTTGAGTATTGTTCTTAATCCTTTGAAGCTGTTAGCTTCTTAGCTATACATCTCTAAGGGTGGTGTTGATATGCACTATGACGTTTTTAACGGTGATGCTGATGGCATCATCTCTCTTCTTCAGCTGCGGCTTGCTTACCCTCGCACGACGACCCTAGTTACTGGGGTTAAGCGTGATATCAAATTGCTCCAGCGTCTTAATCTTCAATCCCGAGATAGTCTGACCGTGTTAGATATTTCGATGGAGAAGAATCAGCAACCTTTACAGCAGGCTCTTGCGGCGGGGGTGACGGTGTTTTATGCCGATCATCACTATGCAGGCTCAGTTCCCGAGACTCCGCTGCTTGACGCCCATATTGATTTGGACCCTAATACTTGTACGGCATTAATTATTGATCAGTGGTTAGGTGGTCCGTTCCATGAGTGGGCGATTGTGGCAGCTTATGGCGATAATTTGATTGCTAAAGCGGATACTTTAGCGCGCAACGCGGGGCTAACTACCACTCAAGCCGAACAACTAAAAAACTTAGGCACCTTGATTAACTATAACGGTTATGGAGAGACGATAGAGCAGCTTCATTATCACCCCGCTGATTTGTACCAAGCCTTGCTAGTTTATCCTTCACCGTTTGATTTAATGAAGGATGACAACTCCCCTTTTTATCATTTGCAGCACGCTTATGAGCAAGATATGCAGCTCGCTCAGTCGTTAGAGCCTATCTATAAAAGTGCCTGTTTGAGCGTGTACGAGCTGCCAGACTGTGCATCATCACAGCGAGTGAGTGGTGTGTTTAGTAATTGGCTAGCCAATCAAGCACCTGCCGCGGCACATATGGTTTTAACGGTAAATTCATCGGGTGGTTATACCGTTTCGCTACGTGCTCCATTAGCCAATAAACAGGGAGCGGATAGGTTATGCAGCGCCTTTGCAACCGGAGGCGGGCGAGAAGCGGCGGCGGGTATTAATTCGTTGGATAAAAGACAATTGACCCAATTCATTACTCAAGTAGAAGCGTACTATTCATCACACTAACGCTCGTTCGGATTAACAGGGTGATGGATGTGTTTTGCTAGCGACTGAGCCAGCGTGTTGGGTCTTCGGCTTTACTGTTGCGACGAATTTCGAAATAGAGCGCTGGCTGAGATTGACCGCCAGTGTCTCCCGCTAAAGCAATGGTTTCACCGGCGGTGACTTTATCGCCCTCTTTTTTGAGCAAACTTTGGTTAAAGCCGTATAAGGTCATATCGCCTTTGCCATGATCGAGCAAAACCACCAGCCCATAACCACGTAGATATTCAGCAAACACGACCGTGCCAGAATAAACCGCTTTGACGTTTTGACCATAATTGGCGTCAATGACTAGACCTTTCCAGTCAATTTGTCCACTTTGACGTGTACCAAAAGCATGCAGGATTTTGCCTTTGACTGGCCAAGGTAGCTTGCCTTTTTGCGGCGCTAACCCATCCATTAGTACAGCGTTACGTTTTGCTGCTTTGGCGATTTCCGCTTGTAATCGCGTTTCATTGCGTTGCAATTCCGCTAAGTAGACTTTATCACCGGAAATACTTTTTTGAATTTTACCCACCGTACTGCGTCGTTCTGACTGCGTTTTTGCCAATGTAGCGCGCTTTTGGGTCTGCTGTTCTAATAGAGAAGCGATTTGGTCTCGTTCAAGTCGCAGCTGTTTTTCACTTTCATTGAGTTCTTTTTGCGTAAGTTCAAGCTGTTGGATGGTTTGGCTGCGTGCCTTAGCTAAGTGTTGGTAATACTGGCTGATGCGATCTTCTTCCACGCCATTATTGAGTATGTTGGATGAGGCTGTCGCTCGCTGAGTGGCGTAATAGGTTTTGATCAGTTGAGCTAATTTGGCGGTTTGTTGTGTTTGTTGTGTTTCTAAGGCCGTGATCTTTTGCTTGAGTTTAGCGATATTAGCGTTGGCCACTACTAATTCTGATTTGGTGTTTTTGATCTGATTTTCTAGACTTGAAATACCCACTTCTTGCTTTTTAAGCGCATTTTGCAACGAATCGAGCTCTTTTTGTCGATTATTTAACGCTTGCTGCTGACGAGAAATTTCGCCTTTCACCCCTTTTAGCTCTTGTTGTGTGGCAGCCATTAACGGTGAGCTGGAGAGGCAAGCTAGCCCTAACACCATCACTAGGCTAAGTGCATGCCACCAAGTCGTTATAGTAATTAGGTGTGGTGAAGGCTTGTTTCTCATCCGTTTTCAAGTCTCTATCGACAAATTAGTGAGTCAGTATACTCAAAGCCATCCGCGAGGCGAAAGCCCTATGTCAAAACTTGCAATCAAATCGAGTTCTTGGGCGAAAAAAAGCCTCGATATTTATCGAGGCTCAATAGCACGTGGTTGGTGAGTTATTTAAACAACACTTGACCAGACATTTCTGCCGGGATGTCCATGTTCGATAGAGCAAGCATCGTTGGTGCTAGGTCAGAAAGCTTACCACCATCTTTTAGCTTAAGATCTTTGCTACCGACGTAGATAAGCGGCACTGGCAGATTGGTATGTGCGGTATGAATGCCCCCTGTTTCTGGGTTCACCATCATTTCTGCATTGCCGTGGTCTGCTGTGATCAGTAGCTGGCCATCGACTTCTTTAATCGCTTCAACCACTTTTCCGATACACTCATCAAGCGCTTCGCATGCTTTCACGGCCGCTTCGTAAATACCAGTATGACCAACCATATCGCCGTTCGGGTAGTTACAGATAATCGCATCGTATTTATCCGATTTGATTGCCGCAACGAGTTTTTCAGTCAGTTCAGGCGCGCTCATTTCCGGTTGCAGATCGTAAGTTGCCACTTTAGGTGAAGCAACCAATTGGCGCTCTTCGCCTGGGAATTCGTTCTCAACACCACCGTTAAAGAAGAAGGTGACGTGCGCGTATTTTTCTGTTTCAGAGATGCGCAACTGAGTTTTGCCCGCTTTTGATAGCCACTCACCGTAGGTGTTTTCTAGTGATGCTGGTGGAAATGCGCACAGCAGAGGAATGTCGGCGGCGTATTGGGTTAGCATCACAAAGTCAATTGCTGGGAACTTCGCACGTTCAAACCCGTTGAAATCTGGTATGAAAGCGCGAGTAATTTCACGTGCACGGTCGGCGCGGTAGTTCATGAAAATCACGGCATCGCCATCTTCAATCGCAGCAGAGTCTTGGCCTTCAGCTTTGATTTCTGTCGCTTTAACAAATTCATCATTTTCTTCACGTGCGTAAGCGGCTTCAAGGCCTGCCACGGCGGAATCAAAAGTAAATTCTGCTTTGGCTTCAACCAATAGGTCGTAAGCTTTTTGTACGCGTTCCCAGTTGTTATCGCGATCCATGGCGTAGTAACGACCAATCAGTGAGGCGATACGACCTTTACCTAATTTAGAAAATAGGTCTTGGAAGCGTTGCAATGAGGCTTCGGCACTGCGTGGTGGCGTATCACGGCCATCAAGGAAGCAGTGGAGGTAGATTTTCTCAGCGCCACGGGCAGCAGCCATTTCAACGGCAGCGTAGATATGATCTTCATGCGAGTGAACACCACCTGGCGACATTAGCCCCAATAGGTGAACCGCTTTGCCCGCTTTGATGGCTTTATCCATCGCGTTGACTAACACTTCGTTTTGTTGGAATTCACCATCAAGAATTGATTTAGTAATACGTGTCAGGTCTTGGTAAACAATACGACCAGCACCAATATTGGTGTGACCTACTTCTGAGTTACCCATTTGACCATCCGGTAAACCTACATCCATACCAGAAGCAGAAATCAGAGTGTTTGGGTTGTTTGCAATTAAGCTATCCATGACTGGAGTATGTGCATTGCTGATTGCGTTGTGTGCGTTATCTTCACGGTAACCCCAACCGTCAAGAATTACTAAAGCCATTGGCTTCTTAGCTGACATAGTTATGACCTCGTCAAATTCAAAGTAACTTAAACAGAAATTAGCGTAATTTTACTACACTTTGAAGCGATTGCAGTAGGTTAAGATCAATGATTCTCCCTATCAATGCCTATAAAGGTAGCCTATTGATCAACATCGGTGCCTTTTTAGCGCCATTTAATAAACTAAAATTCCCATCCCAAGCACGGCAAACAGTGCGCCACACCAAGCGAAGCGGTTGGGCCGCTGTTTGGTATACATCCATAAAATAGGCAACAACATGATGGGTGTGGTTGAGGAGAGCAGGGCCACCATACCCACGTTTCCTTCACGCAGTGCGTAGAGAATTAACGTCATTCCGACCGCCATCGCAAGAAAACCGTTGATGGCAGTAATGGTAAAAATGGGCAGCGTAATGGCTTGAGTGGCGCGTGCTAATTTTGCACCAGTAGCCAACAGTAAGCAGTGTGCGGTGAAGGCGGTGAGCATTCGAATTGCGGAAGCAGCGATGGGGTCGACCCCCGTTTGCATCACAGGTTTGGCGATGATCCCACCCAATGCTTGGCATAGAGCCGCGATAAGGCCAAGTGTAATGCCAACCCATACTCGGCCTTTAATTGCTTCCAATACATTATGATTTTGCCCTCGGCGGCCAAAAAAGATGGCCGTTAGAACGCCTGAAAAGACAAAAGTCGCGCCCACTAGCTCTGCATGGCTCATGCTTTCGCTGAATAAAAAATAGCCGAGAATGGCCGAAAAAACGGCATGGCAGGAAAAGAGCAAACCCGCTTGTCTTGGCCCCATGCGATTTAAACACGCAAACAGCGCCGTATCGCCAATGAATATGCCAATCAACCCCGAATACATCATGGGTGTCACCATCTCACTGTTTACCGTTGCCCAGCCGCCAGTTGCCAGCGCCATGCTCACTAAAATGAGAGAAGTACAGCCCATGCGCCAACGGCTATAAGCAAAGGTTCCTAAATGGCGAGCGGGAGTAACAGACAGTAAACTGGCTACTGCCCAAAGAAACGCGGCAGCAAGCGCGAGCCATTCGTAGCCCATGTAAACATCCTTGAACGAGGGAAGGATCTCAATATGCCTTAAGCGCTAGGGGAAAACAAAGGGAATTTATGGGCTTACCTCAATGCGATTAAAAGAGGCAAGCCAAGAGGATTTATACTTTGAAGCGGCGAATATCGTTACGCATGGCTTCTGCCGATAAATGCATTTCATGAGCGCTGTGGCTGCTCTGCTGAGTTTGACTAGCAAGGTCATCAGAAGCGTCTTTGATACCTTGTGTATTGCGGCTAATGTCTTCGCTGACGGCTCGTTGCTCTTCAGCGGCACTGGCAATTTGCAAGGCCATATCATTGATCTCGGTAATGGCTTGCGTGATCCGCACTAAACTGTCGTGAGCTTGTTCGGCATAGTCAACACTGTGGTCGGCCAGTTTGGTGCTGGCTTCCATATTCTCGACCGCATGTTGAGTATTACGCTGCAAGGTTTCAATCATGGTGCGGATCTCTTCCGTTGAGCCATGTGTACGTTGGCTGAGCACACGAACTTCGTCGGCTACCACAGCAAAACCACGGCCTTGGTCACCTGCGCGGGCCGCTTCAATCGCTGCGTTGAGTGCTAACAGGTTGGTTTGTTCGGCAATACTTTGAATGGTGGATAGGATCTGGTTGATACTTTGAGCATTGCTCTCCAACTCTCGGATCACTTTGGCCGCACTATCGACCTGATTGGCTAAGTGAGTAATGGAATCTCGATTCTTTTTGATAACCGCCTGCCCGTCATCACAAGCTGAGGCCGATGCTTGTGACGCGCTAGCGGTCAGTTCGGCATGGCTAGCCACCTCAGCGGCGGTAGCCGACATCTCGTGAATCGCGGTGGCTATTTGGTTGACATCATTTTGTTGGTGCTCAACTCGCATGGAAGCTTGAGCAGAAAGGTCATTGGCATCTTGTGCTTGCTGGGAAAGTTGTTGGCTACGGCTGACGATCCCTTTCAGCATCTCCTGCATTTGACTTAAAAAGAGATTCACTTTCTCGGCCAATTCACCGATTTCATCCATGCGTCGAATGTCGATGCGTTGGGTGAGGTCACCTTCTCCTTGCGCTAATTGCGCTAAAGCGTTCGACAATACCTGCAGTGGTTGCAGTAAGCGGGTTACAACCCAAGTGCTGATGCTGGCGATAATAATGTAGAGTACTAAAGAGGCAATGGCGGTAAAGGTGATCTGCTCAGAAACCGAGGCGTAGGCCATCTCTTTATCCACCACAATGCCCAGTAACCAATCGGTATTTGGTATTTGTGAGACGTAAATTAATTTGTTGCCTTGCTTTGGCCAAACAATAGTATCAACGCGATTCTCTTTAGCTAAGCTGGCCATATGCTGGGAATCTAATTCGTTGTTTAAATTGGTTAAAGGTTTTTGGCTTAAGGCTTCATCTTGATAGGCGACAATATTGTTATTGCCATCAACCAGAAACGCAAAGCCTTGGTTATCGAGTTTAACACTCAGTACCTCTTTAATGAGATTGGTTACGGTTAAATCGGCGGCGAGTACACCTTGTTTTTGACCTTTAAAGGCTTTGGCGAAGCTGACTACGATGCTGCCATCAAAATCTTGGTAGGGTTCGGTAATTATAAGCCCGGATTGTGCCATTGCATCTTTATACCAAGGGCGCGTTCTTGGATCATAATCACTTGGCCAATCTTCGGTTTTATCACCATAAGCGATGGTGCCATCACTGCAGCCAGCATAGACAGAAAGAAAATCACCGCCTTTTTTGGTGACCAGTAGCGCTTGATCTGCGTTGTCATTACTGGCGATAAAAGATTCATTGGCCAACATCATATTGCTACGGATCCCGAGCCAATCACTGATATAACGGCTGGTGGCGAGACTGACATTTTCCATTTCACTATTGATGGCGTGAGTCGTCTCCTGTTGCAGTTGGCTGACGGAGATCCAAGCTTGTACACCACTGACTATCGCAATGATAATGGCGATCGCCACTTGAATTTTAAATTTGATGGTATGTCTCATGGGTTATGCCCCTAGAACGGTTTGACAACAGCGTGTCGATAGATCAGAACGGAAAAAAGATGAATTAACGGCACCTGTGCTTATTTGCAGCCAAATGATGAGGTCTTTTCATGGTTCTTCAGATAAATGAATAACTAAAACAGGCTAATCCTACGAAAATATGATGTTGATTAATATGATCGCGCTCGATTATTACTCATCCAGTTGAGTCATTTTTGCTGAGTTTTAGATAGAGATGATTCATCTTGCGACTTGCATTCAGTCTTGACGCTCAATGCAAGTCGCAGTGACCAAAGGTTAGGTCAGTAATAGCGCGGCAGCATAGACAATGCACAAGCCAACAACGCCAATAATCAGACCTGTTTTGGCCATGTCTTTACTCTCAATAAGCCCGGTAGAATAGGCCAGTGAGTTCGGTGGTGTTGAGACAGGTAAAATCATACCCAGTGAGGCAGAAAAGGCGACAACCACTAACAAACTTTGTATACCACCAATACTGGCCAAGCTTTCCATGGATGTGCCAATTGCGGCGGCGATCGGCATGAGTAAGTTAGCGGTCGCGGTATTGGACATGAAGTTTGCCATGAGCCAACAAACGAGCGACAGGGTGATGACGACCGAGATAGGCGATAGAGAACTGTAATCAATCGCGTGAGCTAATGCTGAAGCGAGCCCTGTTTTATCTAGCCCAATTCCAATCGCTATCCCGCCAGCCACTAGCCATAAGACGTCCCAGTTGATCTGTTTCAGTTCCTCTTTACCCATAATGCCGGTGAGTGTAAAAACCGCCAAAGGAATAATAGATACCACATAGGTGTTCATGCCGTGTAGAGAGGTGGTCATCCACAGCACTATGGTGGCAGCAAAAGTAATGTAGACCACGATTGCACGCCAATTTTTTTGGAATGTTCCGTTTAGTTTCAGCACCATCTGTTTTTCTGAAGAGGGAAACAGTTTTTGTAGCAAAAACCAAGCTAACGTGAGCTGAATAATCACAAACGGCAAGCCCATCATCATCCAAGAAAAGAAATCAATGCTATTGCTTCCGGTGAGATATTGCAGCGCGATCGCATTGGGTGGCGTACCGATAGGCGTGGCAATACCACCGGTGTTCGCTGCAATCGGAATGCAGAGCACTAAGGCTTTGATGCCTAAATCCCCTTTTGGAGCTGAAGCGACGATCGGCCCGAGCAGCGCCAGCATCATCACAGTAGTCGCGGTATTGGACATAAACATAGAAAATACCGCAGTGATCAACATTAGCCCCAGCATAATAAAGCGGGGTTGAGTACCAAAAGGTTTGAGTAAAACTCGGGCTAAGTTGTTGTCCAATTCATATTTAGAAGCAGCAATCGCCAGTGCAAAGCCGCCCATGAACAAGATAATAATCGGTGAAGAGAAAGCGCTGAAAATATCGGTGTACTTCATTAACTCGCCGATATCATGCCCAGCGGGGGGCGAACGAAAGAGATGCAAGCCTTTATCTGAAATCATCACCAATTCGAGCGCAATGATCAAAATGGAGGTGGCAAATACAGGAACTGGCTCCAATACCCAAAGCAGAGCAGCCAATAAAAAAATAGCCAGTAATCGATGTTGAATTAAGGTTAAGTCATCAATCGGTATTGCATCAATGGGCATCAGTAAAACACCGATGGGCAGCAAAAAGCAGATCGCAAGCTTTATCAGCATTCCGGTATTCATGGTAGGCATATCACATGACCTTCATTAGGTTAACTTGAAGTAATTAGCGTAAATGATATGTGAATGAAGGTCTTAGACGCGGCTTGAAATTTTGAGTTTTAGCGAAGGAATATGCAGCAGCTTTGTTTTTTATCAATAAAGAAAAAAAGCGAAATATCTAGAGGCGTTAGCTCTGAACATGCAGAGCTAACGCATTTTGCAGGGAACATTAAGAGATGGCGATTAACGTTGCTGTGCGTATGGAGTACCCATAACCGTTGTAGCATTGTGTTGCATAGACTCATCAAAGCGAATTTTATCTTTTGCAAACAGGTTGATCACCGTTGAGCCTAGCTTAAAGCGACCCATCTCTTGTCCTTTTTTCAGTACAACAGAGGTATTGCCTTGGGCTGGATAATCCCAGCGATAAACGGTATTGCCGCGCGGAGGCGTGACAGTCCCTGACCAAACTAGCTCAATACTGCCAACAATGGTCGCTCCGACAAGCACTTGTGCCATTGGGCCAAACTCAGTATCAAAAATACACACCACGCGCTCATTACGAGCAAACAGGTTCGGTACATTTTCGGCGGTTAGTGGGTTAACCGAGAAAAGATCGCCCGGCACATAAATCATTTGACGTAACACGCCATCGCAAGGCATGTGTACGCGGTGGTAGTCGCGAGGTGATAAATAAAGCGTGGCAAATTCGCCATCTTCAAACTCTTGCGCCAGCTTTGCATCACCACCGAGCAATTCTACCGCTGTAAAATGGTGGCCTTTCGCTTGAATAAGCTTGCCATCTTGAATCGGTCCGAATTGACTAACGCAAGCATCGGCCGGATGGGTGATTAAGCTATCACCGTCACTGATTGGCCGAGCATCGGCTTTCAATTCACGAACAAAGAATTCATTGAATGTTTTGAAATGGCTAGGATCTGAATGCAGAGCTTCATCCATGTTGACATTATATTGTTTAATAAACCAACGAATGACTGCAGTGGTTAGACCGCCAGCTTTCGCTGATGCGAGTTTACCCATCAGGCGTGTTAAGCCATGTTGTGGGATCCAGTATTGCAGTCCAACTTTAATTTTATCCATTGTCTCTGATTCCAATGTTAACTGTATGTTCTTCACTTTGGGCGCGAGATGTTACTGAAAAACTCTCACCATGTCAGCAGTTAGTCACCATTGCTTACGGATTATTCGATGGCGACAGATAAAAAATTTATCGATCAAGTCTGCGGACATTTGCCGGGGTAAAACTCGATGCTATTTATAAATCCGCTTTTTTGTTACGCGAATATTGGCGGTTAGCTTTGTTTTCCGACATGCTTTCTAAAATTCGGTGGTAGTTCTCAAAGCGCGTGTTACTAATATCACCTTTTTCTACCGCTTCACGTAATAAGCAACCCGGATCGTCAGCGTGTTTACAGTCTCTAAACTTACAGCCGCCTAAGAAGGGACGAAATTCGACAAAGGCTTCAGTGATCGCTTCAGCTTCCAAGTGCCATAAACCAAATTCACGCACTCCCGGCGAGTCGATCAAATCACCGCCTGTAGGGATATGATACAAGCGAGCCGCAGTGGTGGTATGTTGACCAAGTCCAGATGCTTGAGAAACTTCACCTTCTTCAATTTCATCTTCCAAATTTGGCATTAATGCGTTCACTAGGCTGGATTTACCGACGCCAGATTGACCAACAAATATGTTGATCCGTCCGCCAAGTTCCGCTTCTAACTCAGCAATCCCTTCACCGCTTTTTTTGCTGACAAAAAGCACTTTGTAGCCAATGCGTTCGTACACACGTAACGACTCTTGATATTGGTTACGCAATTCATCGCTGAGTAAATCAATCTTATTCAGTACCACTAGCGGCGCAATATTCACGGTTTCTGAAGCGATCAGATAACGGTCAATGATATTTAGTGACAGTTCCGGCAGTACGGATGACACAATGACCATCTGATCAATGTTTGCCGCTACTGGTTTCAAACCGTCGTAATAATCTGGACGAGTCAGAACCGATTTACGCGGTTCAACCGCTTCGACAACGCCAGAGATACCCGCCATCGATTCGAGTCCAGGTCGCCAAATAACACGATCTCCTGAGACCAGCGTTTCAATGCCTCGGCGTAAATTACAGCGGTGGATGGTGTGAGTCTCTAAATCTTCAACATCGGCATGTTGGCCAAAACGAGTAATCACTAACCCAGTTTTTGCGGTGCCGAGCATGGCTTCATCCCACGAAACTGTATCCTCTTTTTTGAGTCGTTTACTCTGATTATTACGAACGCGTCGTACTTGACCTTTCGTCAGCTTCTTTTTCTTTGCCACGATTATCTACTTTATGATTATGATACGTTTTGATCCAACGTTGAGATTTTACTCAAAATCATACCGTTTGGATCCAATGTCCAAAGGTATCTTGGGGATCTGAATTTGGGTATAGTACCTTTTTTATCTGCAAACCAATATAGGCAACGTATTTATGTCTTTTAGCGATCAAAACTTGATTTGGGTTGATCTTGAGATGACAGGCTTAGACCCTGAAACTCACAAAATTATCGAGATTGCCACCATTGTGACTGATAGTGAGTTGAACATTTTGGCTGAAGGCCCAGTGTTGGCTGTTCATCAATCAGAAGCTGAATTGGCTAAAATGGATGAATGGTGCACCACCACACATACCAAAAGCGGTTTGGTCGAGCGAGTACGTCATGACTCAGTGACACAACAAGAAGCGGTTGAACAGACCATTACGTTTTTGGAAAAGTGGGTGCCTAAAGGTAAATCTCCGATTTGTGGCAACAGTATTGGGCAAGATCGCCGCTTCCTTTATAAACATATGCCTGAGCTGGAAGCCTACTTCCATTACCGTTATGTGGATGTCAGTACGCTAAAAGAGCTGACTCGCCGTTGGAAGCCAGAAGTATTGGATGGCTTTTCTAAGCAAGGTAGCCACCTGGCTTTAGATGATATTCGAGAGTCTATTGCTGAGCTTCAGTACTACCGTAAGACCATATTCAGTATTTAATTTTCAGAACGGCATTTTTTTGTGATGGCGTGTTAACCAGTTTTTGTGATTAATGCGCCATATTTGCGTTCTTTTTCGTCAAAAAAAAAAAAAAAAGATTTTTTGCCAGTAAGGGCTTGCATCATAAGAAAATGCTCTTATAATTCGCAGCCCTGAACAACGGAAACGTTGTGAATGCGACACTAGCTCAGTTGGTAGAGCGCAACCTTGCCAAGGTTGAGGTCACGAGTTCGAACCTCGTGTGTCGCTCCACTTTCTTTTGTTAGAAAGTGAACAGGTTTAAGTTTTCATCGTACTTAACGATGACACAATACGGACGCGGGGTGGAGCAGCTTGGTAGCTCGTCGGGCTCATAACCCGAAGGTCGTTGGTTCAAATCCAGCCCCCGCAACCAAATTTAGATTAAGCGTAAATACGATTAATCATTGCGACACTAGCTCAGTTGGTAGAGCGCAACCTTGCCAAGGTTGAGGTCACGAGTTCGAACCTCGTGTGTCGCTCCA
>NZ_CAWPDB010000129.1:0-29602 GCF_963886625.1 Vibrio sp. V23_P3S9T160 | reverse complement strand
CAAGTCGAGCAATTGAGAATGCAAAGCAAAGATAACTTAGAAAGGCTCAGCGTTATTCTGGCTTTTATCGCGACTCGGTTGCTCCAGTTGAGATTTATGAATGAATCAGATGAGTTATCTAAGAGCAGTTGTGAGCCGATATTAAAAGGCAAAGCATGGAAGCTAATGTGGCTAAAGCTAGAAAGAAAAGGGCTACCGAAGGAAGCTCCGGACATATCATGGGCTTACAGAGGTATTGCTCGATTAGGGGGTTGGAAGAATACAAAGCGAACGGGTCGTGCTTCTATAAAGACATTATGGCAAGGATGGTTTAGGTTACAAACCATCCTTGAAGGGTATGAACTGGCTAAGTCTCTTGATTCACCAGACTTGTGATCAAGAGACAGCCCTAACCCTCCCCTTGAAGGGGAGGGAAGATCACTTAACCGCAATCTTTTAAGAGGAAACATTCTTTGGCTCCTCCCCCTTCTAGGGGGAGGCTGGGAGGGGGTGTAATTCGGAAAAACACAACATCAATCAAAAGATACACCCTACCCCTCCTCTTAAAGGGGAGGGAAGGTTATGTCACGCATCGAAAGAAAAGAAATATCAAGCCGTTACTTCGCTTCGAGGTGATCAATCATCAATTGCAGTGACTGATTGCCGCGAAACTCATTAATATCAAGCTTATATGCAAGACGCACCGTTTTCACCGACGCATCTGGCCAGCGTCTTAAATCGACATTAAAAGCAATACCATCGATCATAATGTTGGTTGGGTGGCCTTTGAACAGCGGTTCAAGCATCAGCTTCAAATGCTTTTCCCCCACCAGCTTTTGGTGCAGTAGTTTAAACTCACCATCAAAAAGAGGTTCAGGAAACGCCTGCCCCCACGGGCCACCGGAACGCAAGGTTTCAGCGGTGTGCATCGAGAACTCTTCAGGTGTTAACTCTCCGTCGGATAAAATCACGCCCTTTAGCGCGGTCTCATCTAACTCACGGCGTACGGCTTGATCAAACAGCTCAGCAAAACGTTCAAACTCTTTTTCGGCAATAGTTAAACCTGCCGCCATCGCGTGACCACCAAATTTGACGATTAAACCGGGGTTTTGTGTATCAATGCGATCCAGCACATCGCGCATGTGTAACCCAGCAACAGAGCGGCATGACCCTTTGATACTGCCATCGCCACCATCGGCAAACGCAATCACAGGGCGATGATATTTATCTTTAATACGTGAGGCTAAAATACCAATCACACCTTGGTGCCAATCGCGTTGAAACAGCACTAAACCGTGCGGCAATTCGCTATTTTCACTCAGTTGTAAGCGCTCACAAAAAGCCAGCGCTTCTTGCTTCATCCCCTCTTCAATCTCTTTACGAGTTTGGTTAAGGCTATCCAGCTCACTGGCCATTCTACGCGCAGCGTGAATGTCATTGCACATTAGCAGCTCAACGCCAAATGACATATCATCCAAGCGCCCTGCCGCATTGATGCGTGGCCCTAACGCAAAGCCAAAATCCGAGGCAACTAAACGCCTCGCGTCACGTTTAGCAACCTCAATCAAAGCTTGAATACCCGGCCTTGCATGCCCGGCGCGAATGCGTTGCAAACCTTGATGCACTAAAATGCGGTTGTTTTCATCGAGCGGCACAACATCAGCGACAGTACCCAGTGCGACTAAGTCAATCAGCTCCATCAACTTGGGTTCACTCATACCTTGTCGAGTAAACCAGCCGTTTTTTCGCATATGCACGCACAGCGCCATCATCAAATAGAAAGCCACCCCTACGCCGGCTAATGCCTTCGAGGGAAACGGGCAGTTAGCCAAATTGGGATTCACCATAGCATCAACCTCTGGCAACTCGTGTCCCGGTAAATGGTGATCGGTCACCAAGACAGTCAGCCCTTGCTGCTTGGCATAACGCACCCCGTCGATAGAGGAGACGCCATTATCGACCGTCATGATCATCTGCGCGCCAAGCTCAATCGCTTGATCGACCACTTCAGGGCTTAAGCCATAGCCATCTTCAAAACGGTTAGGCACGAGATAGTCCACATTGTTCGATCCCAACATTCGCAACGCCAAAACAGATAAGGCGCAACTGGTTGCGCCATCAGCATCAAAATCCCCGACGACTATGATGCGCTGCTGCTGCTCAATGGCGTAAAAAAGTAGTTGTACCGCTTGCTCTATACCACCTAATTGTTGGTAGGAATGCAGTGCTTTCGCAGCCTTGTCGAGTTGTTCAAGGTTCGTGATACCACGGTTGATATAGATACGTTTAAGCAGTGTAGGAATCGTGTCAGGGAGTTGCGAAAGATCGGGGGCTGGTCTTTGTTTTATTTCAATCATAAATCAGCGGGCTCAAGAACACTCAAGCCCGACTCCTAAAGTTATTGAATCTGCTGAAGGCGTTGCAACAATTGCTCTGGTGGTAAATAACCGCCAACCATTTCGCCATTCGGTAGGAAAATCGCAGGCGTGCCGTTGATGCCTAACTCACGCCCGAGCTGATAGTGCTTGTTAATCAACTGCTTAGCCTGTTGAATATTCTGTCCTGCTTCTGGCAACTTATGATTGGTTTTTGCCTCATTCATCGCTGCCATTTTATCATCTGCATTCCAGATAGCGGCCATCTGATCAGCTACTTGCCCCGTAACGCCTTGACGCGGGTAAGCCATGTAGCGCACGGTGATCCCTAGGTCGTTATACCCTTTCATTTGACTATGCAAACGAGTGCAATAACCACAGGTAATATCAGTAAAAACAGTCACCACGTATTTTTCGTTGGCGGCTTTGTATTCGATCATACTCGATTCAAACTGCGCGATCTTCGCCGCATTAACCGGCGCTTGGCGTTTGGCTAACACATCGACATAACCACCATTCTTATCTAATTCATACAAGGTTCCGGCGATAAAATGGCTCGCGTCAGGCGCAGAAAACAGCACGCCACCGGAAGTTTGCACTTCAATCACTCCCGGAATATCAGAGGCTTGAACACTCAGCACTTCCAATCCGAGTTTAGAAAAACGTTGTTCAAAAACCGTTTTATCAAGCGCAGCCGCTTGCACAGCCGCTGACGTCACTTGCTCTGTGGTTTCGGCGTTACACGCCACAGCAAAAAGTGGCAATGTAAGAAGAGTCAGTTGGCGTAATACGCTCATTAAATTCACCTTTTCAAGCCCTTGGATGGTGCTCGCTATGTAATTGTTTAAGTCGCTCAGTCGCAACATGAGTATAAATTTGCGTGGTCGATAAGTCACTATGACCGAGCAGCATTTGCACTACACGCAAATCGGCACCGTAATTGAGTAGATGCGTGGCAAAAGCATGCCTTAATACGTGTGGAGAGAGTTTTTCCACATCGATTTGTGCGATCACTGCGTAGTGTTTAATTCGGTGCCAAAAGGTTTGACGAGTCATCTGCCTTGCTCGTCGGCTAGGGAAAACCACATCCGACGTTTGTTCGCCCAGCAGAGTAGACCGCCCTTGTTCAAGAAAAGTTTCAATCCAATCAACGGCATTTTCGCCCATCGGTACAAGACGCTCTTTGCCACCTTTACCAATCACTCTTACTACGCCTTGACGTAAACTAATATTTTCCATGGTCAGTGAAACCAATTCGGTCACCCGTAGCCCTGTTGCATACAAGAGTTCCAACATCGCTCTGTCACGTAATTCTAGAGGATTATTGGTATCGGGAGCATTCAATAGATCTTCCACTTGCTGCTCGGATAAATCTTTAGGCAGACGCTGTGGCAATTTAGGGCTAATTAAGAGCGCACTCGGATCATCGCCGCGGAGTTTCTCACGGTGCAGATATTGAAATAAACGACGAATCGCCGACAACATGCGCGCCCGCGAGGTTTGCTTATAATCTTGATCAGCGAGCCACGCTTGGTACTGCTGCAAACCAGTGACACTAATAAAATCGAGGCGATAATTATTGTGCTGCATCCATTGCAACAATTTCGTCAGATCATTGCGATACGATGAGAGCGTGTTTTCAGCTAAACCACGCTCCATCCACATCGCATCTAAAAACTGTTCCACAACCCCTTGATCAGGAGAAATATATTCAGACACATCAAACCTCTGTGGTGAAAATCGAGTTGCTCAGGTTATGTGAGCCACTGGTTTAATACCATAAAAAAACATCATCGGCAGGATAATCGCTGCAAAGCGCGTCATTTTATGGTTAGAATTCACTATTCTTGATTTAAAACGAACACAAAATTATGAAGATCGGTCTTTTTTACGGCTCAACAACTTGTTATACCGAAATGGCAGCAGAGAAGATCCGTGCGCTCATCGGTGAGGATTTGGTGGAGATTCACAATGTGAAAGAAACGCCACTCTCTTTGATGAGCAACTATGATCTTTTAATACTGGGCATCTCAACTTGGGACTTTGGCGAAATCCAAGAAGATTGGAGCGCAATATGGGATCAAATCGGTGGCGTGTCGCTAAAAGGCAAGTACGTCGCATTGTTCGGCTTAGGCGATCAAGAAGGTTATGGCGAATGGTACCTCGATGCGATGGGGATGCTGCATGATGAGCTAAAACAAATTGGCGCTCAATTGATTGGCTACTGGCCCAACCAAGGCTACCATTTTGAAGCGTCAAAAGCCCTAACGAAAGATGGCCGCCACTTTGTTGGTCTCGCACTCGATGAAGATTCGCAATACGAGCAAAGCGACGAACGCATTCAATGCTGGGTTGAACAAATTTTAGTGGAATATCACGATTCGATTTAATTCGTTGTTCGCTATTTGTTGTTAGTCATTTGCTGCCAATAAGGCTCGATAGCAACGCCAATCAAACACCAAACCGGGGTCAGTTTTGCGTAGTGGTGCAATGTATTGATGCCCGGTAATGCGTTGATTGGTGATGAGCGGATAACGCCGCTGCAATGCACACGTCAAAGTCGCTAAGGCTTGATATTGCGCAGGTGTATAAGCCGTCTCATCGCTCCCTTCCAATTCAATCCCAATCGAATAATCATTGCATTTTGCACGTCCAGCGAAGCTTGACTGGCCCGCATGCCAAGCTCTGGCATTAAATGGCACAAATTGCACTACTTCTCCCTCTCGCCGAATGAGGCAGTGAGCCGAGACGCGCATCTGGTGGATGGTTTGAAAAAAAGGGTGTTGATTCGGGTCAAGCGTACCAGTGAAAAACTGCTCAATATATGGGCCGCCGAACTGGCCCGGAGGCAAGCTGATATTATGTACCACCAGCAATGAAATATCTTGCGCATCACTTCGCTGATCATAAAACGGCGATGGCACTCGACGTGCGCTTTGATACCAACCCTTTTTATCGATCATCACTTGACCCCTTACACTCAAAAAAAAATGAACCTTAGCCAGAGGAAATGCGAGATTAGTGGCTGAATTTGAGTAAAACTCAGCGTATCATTCTCACTCTGTTCAACACCATATTAGATTTGCGATGAAAAATACACATAACAGCCAACAACGCCTCGATTATCTGAAACAGCAACTCCCATTGGAAATTACTCGTGCCGTTAGCGATGCACTCAGAGAAGATCTCGGTGGCAGCTTGGATGCGACTGCTGATATCACCGCAAACCTTATTCCAGCGGATGCGCGCAATACTGCGACTCTCATCACCCGTGAACATGGCGTATTTTGTGGCCAAGCATGGGCAGAGGAAGTCTTCAAACAACTTGGTGGTGAAGTGAAAATTGACTGGCATGTCCAAGATGGCGATCAAGTTAAACCAAACCAAATTTTGTGCACCCTTGAGGGCCCAGCTCGCGCGCTGCTGACTGGTGAACGCAATGCGATGAACTTCATTCAAACCTTGTCAGGTTGCGCCAGCATTACTGCTCAGTATGCCAAACAGCTAGAAGGCACCGAATGCCGACTACTTGATACACGCAAAACTATCCCTGGCCTGCGCAGCGCACTGAAATATGCTGTCGCGTGTGGCGGCGGCTTTAACCATCGTATTGGCGTGTTTGATGCTTATTTAATTAAAGAAAACCATATCATTGCTTGTGGCGGTATTACCCAAGCCATCAGCACCGCTAAACAGCTCAACCCCGGTAAACCCGTCGAAGTCGAAACCGAAAGCCTGCAAGAGTTAGAAGAGGCGATTCAAGCGGGTGCTGACATCATTATGCTGGATAATTTTAGTATTGAGATGATGCGCGAAGCGGTAGCAATTAACGCAGGCCGCGCGGCTTTAGAAAATTCTGGTAACGTCACATTAGAAACCATTGGCGATTACGCGCGAACCGGTGTCGATTACATCTCAGTCGGCGCGCTGACTAAGCACATTAAAGCACTCGATCTCTCAATGCGATTTCAGTAATTAATTACATCAATTATTGGAATAAAGATAAAAAATTTCAAATAGTTAAGGAAGCCGGACGAGCTTCCTTTTTTTATTGCTTGCGTATCAAAAGCAAGACGGCATTTTTAAGTCAGTCGTATTTCAGTGATTGATATATGCAACTAAACAGGTAAAAAATCCAAATCGCTCGCGCACTGCTCTTTATCTCATTCCCACCAACCCACAAGCTTCTTATGCTCTGCCCATCCTTATGCGTTCAAACGGAGCAAATCAAATAATGAACACAAATAAGAAAACGAAACAAAGTGGTTTTACCTTAATTGAATTGATGATTGTGGTGGGAATTATTGGTGTACTTAGCGCGATTGCAATCCCTGCATATAAGAGCTATTTGATCAAAACAGAGTCTAATACAGCCGTCAGTATTCCTAGAACATTACTTACAAATATTGATTTATATATACAAGAAAAAGGCAATTTCCCTGCAACAACAGAAGCGAGCGAAGTTGGTGCAGCTGCAGATATGAGCGCAATGGGGACCCTAGCATTCACTAAGGATGCCACCACACCTACAAATGGAACCTTAGTTTTTACTGTCAGTAATGCTGATGCATCTATAAAAGATAAAAAAATAACATACACACGTACAAATTCAGGCTGGAAGTGCACGCATGATATTCCCAAAACATTATTGGAAAAAGATCTTAAAGGATGCTTAAGAGCGATTCCTTGATAAAATGCTAACCAACCTCCCTGCGATTCTGCGTCAGGCTCAGATATTGAGCCCGACGCAAGAACACGCAGTTATTGAACATATCAAAGCGTCTGGTGCGAGTGTGCCAGAAGCTTTGCTCGCATTGGATTTTTTCCATCCTCATGATCTGACTGAGCAGTTAAGTACCCTTTTTGGCTTACCGGACACCGACTTAACCCGCTACGACTACCCACAGCTCTGCCAACAGCTTGGTTTGCGTGATCTCATCACCCGTTACCAAGCACTGCCGATTGCCCATAATGGCCAAACCCTGACTATCGCGGTTTCCGACCCGACCCATTTACAAGTGGAAGATGATTTTCGCTTCGCGACAGGCTTACAAGTCGAACTGGTTTTAGCCGACTACAAAGCGCTGCAAGCAGCCATCCGGCGCTTGTATGGCCGAACAATTCAAGGATCCTCTTCTTCAGGGAAAGAGATCAGCCAAGATGAACTGGCGAACTTAGTTAAGCTGTCTGATGATGAGATTCAATCGATTGAAGACCTCAGCCAAGATGACGCACCAGTCAGCCGTTTTATTAACCAAATCCTGCTTGATGCGGTGCGAAAAGGCGCATCCGATATCCATTTCGAACCGTACGAAGCGCTTTACCGAGTACGATTGCGCTGTGATGGTATTTTGGTGGAAACGCAGCGTCCCTCAAGCAACTTAAGTCGCCGGCTTGCCGCGCGGCTTAAAATTTTATCCAAACTCGATATTGCCGAACGGCGCTTACCACAAGATGGACGAATTAAACTGCGGTTGAATCAAGAGACCGCCATCGATATGCGCGTTTCCAGCCTCCCTACTTTATGGGGTGAAAAAATCGTACTGCGCCTACTTGATAGCAGTGCTGCTAACTTAGATATCGACAAATTGGGTTATAACGACCAGCAAAAACAACTCTACTTAGCTGCGCTGAAAAAACCACAAGGGATGATTTTAATGACGGGCCCGACGGGCAGCGGAAAAACCGTCTCGCTCTATACGGGGCTACGCATTTTAAATACTGCTGAAGTGAACATTTCTACCGCTGAAGATCCGGTTGAAATTAACTTATCCGGTATTAACCAAGTTCAAGTGCAGCCAAAAATTGGCTTTGGCTTTGCGCAAGCATTACGCTCCTTCTTACGGCAAGATCCCGACATTGTGATGGTTGGCGAAATCCGCGATTTAGAAACTGCCGAAATCGCCGTGAAAGCAGCACAAACCGGGCATTTAGTTCTTTCTACCTTGCATACTAACTCCGCCGCCGAAACGGTGATTCGCTTAAGTAATATGGGAATTGAAGCGTTTAACTTAGCCTCTTCACTCAGTTTAATTATTGCCCAACGTTTGGCTCGTCGCCTTTGTCGGCACTGCAAAATTGCCGTCGTGCCCTCAATGCAGTTGCAGCAACATTTTCAGCTGCTAGCGACGGAAACTATTTATGAAGCGAACCCGCATGGTTGCAACGAATGCACAGGGGGCTATTCAGGTCGAGTCGGCATTTATGAAGTGATGGCGTTTAACCCACAGCTGGCCGAAGCGATTATGCAAAAAGCAAGCATTCATCAAATAGAACAGATCGCGAAAGCCAACGGAATGCAGACACTACAAGAATCAGGCATTGAAAAGCTCAAAAACGGCGTAACCAGCTTCAAAGAGCTGCAACGCGTGCTCTATTTCTAACGCTTTGATCCCTCTTAGCTAGCCATTGAGTGACTCTATTGTATGAACACAAAAATCAAATCAGAACTCAAAAATTATCGTTGGAAAGGCATCAATAGTTCGGGCAAAAAAGTATCTGGCCAAACTCTCGCTTTAACCGAACTGGAAGTGCGTGACAAACTTAAAGAGCAGCACATTCAGATCAAAAAAATCAAAAAAGGGGGCGTCTCTTTTATCACCCGCTTGACTCATCGCGTGAAGGCCAGAGACATCACCATTCTGACACGCCAATTGGCGACCATGCTGACCACGGGCGTGCCCATCGTGCAAGCCTTAAAACTGGTCGGAGATAACCATCGCAAAGCCGAAATGAAATCCATTTTGTCGCAAGTCACCAAAGGGGTTGAAGCCGGAACGCCAATTTCCAAAGCGATGCGTACCGCCAGCACCCATTTCGATACCTTGTATGTTGATCTCATTCACACAGGTGAACAGTCAGGTAACTTGGCTGAAGTGTTTGAGCGGCTAGCGACTTATCGAGAAAAAAGTGAACAACTGCGCGCTAAAGTCATTAAAGCGCTCATCTACCCAACCATGGTGGTGTTGGTCGCGTTAGGTGTTTCTTACTTAATGCTTACTATGGTGATCCCTGAGTTTGAAAGCATGTTCAAAGGATTCGGAGCCGAATTACCTTGGTTTACACAGCAAGTATTGAAACTCTCTCATTGGGTGCAAAGTTACAGTTTGTGGGTACTCATCATCATAATCCTCACCACAATTGCCGTGAAAGCAGTACGCCAAAAATCTTTTTTAATACGCTTAAAAACCAGCCGATTAGGATTAAAGTTTCCCATTCTTGGCGGGGTGATAGGCAAAGCCTCTATTGCTAAATTCAGTCGCACACTCGCCACCAGTTTTAGTGCAGGCATTCCGATTTTAGCCAGCTTAAAAACCACCGCCAAAACCGCTGGCAATGTCCATTTTGAGACGGCGATTAATGAGGTCTATCGTGATACAGCAGCCGGTATGCCAATGTATATTGCGATGCGTAATACCGAAGCCTTTCCTGAAATGGTGCTGCAAATGGTGATGATTGGTGAAGAATCAGGCCGATTGGATGACATGCTCAATAAAGTCGCCACCATTTACGAATTTGAAGTTGATAATACCGTCGATAACTTAGGCAAAATTCTCGAACCATTGATCATTGTCTTTTTGGGTACGGTGGTCGGCGGTTTAGTGGTGGCAATGTACTTGCCCATCTTTAACTTAATGAGTGTATTAGGATAGTATTAGCACTGCTAATCTTTTACTTATCGAGTCTGTGCATGGAAGTTTTTATTTATTACCCTTGGCTCTTTCCACTTTTTGCAGCGTTGTTTGGCTTAATCGTGGGGAGTTTTCTCAATGTGGTCATTTATCGTCTACCCAAAATCATGGAGCGAGAATGGCGACAAGAGTGCGCTGACTGCTTTCCCGAATATCACATTGCGCCACCGGAAGGGCAACTCACGCTCAGTGTCCCCCGTTCTAGCTGCCCACACTGTGATACGCCAATCCGTATTATTGACAATATTCCGCTACTCAGTTGGCTCTTTTTAAAAGGGAAATGTTCCCGCTGCCAAGGCCCGATCAGTGCACGCTATCCTTTGATTGAACTGCTCACCGCCAGTATGAGCTTTGTCGTGGCTAGCCACTTCGGTTTTAGTTATTTTTCACTAGCGCTATTGTTTTTCACTTTTGTGCTCATCGCGGCGACGTTTATCGATTTCGATACCATGCTGTTACCCGACAAGCTGACACTGCCACTACTGTGGGCGGGCCTCAGCTTATCATTGATGCATATTAGCCCAGTCAGTTTGCAAGATGCGGTGATCGGCGCCATTGCTGGCTATCTGAGCTTATGGTCGGTCTATTGGCTGTTTAAACTCGTCACAGGCAAAGAAGGAATGGGTTATGGCGATTTCAAACTGCTGTCTGCTCTCGGCGCTTGGTTGGGCTGGCAATATCTGCCCATCATCATTCTCATGTCATCTGTGGTTGGCATTGTCTTTGGCCTAATTCAATTGCGCTTGCAAAAAAAAGGGATCGACAAAGCCTTTCCTTTTGGCCCCTATCTCGCCATTGCTGGCTGGCTAACCTTGTTGTGGGGTAACGATATTATGAGTTGGTATTTAGGTTCAATTATGGGGTTATCGTCATGGGGTTAGTGGTGGGTTTAACAGGCGGGATTGCCAGCGGAAAAAGCACCGTTGCTCATTTATTTCAGCAGAATTTCTCGATAGATGTCGTGGATGCTGACATCATCGCTCGAGAAGTCGTCGAACCAGGTAGTGAAGGATTAACGGCGATTTGCGCGCACTTTGGCCTCACCATATTAAAGCCCGATGGACAATTGGATCGCACCGCGTTAAGAGAAAAGATCTTTGCTGATGAGCAAGAAAAGGCTTGGCTTAATCAGCTTCTTCACCCCATGATCCGTGCAAAAATGATTGCTGATTTAGCAAAAACCACCTCGCCTTATGCTTTATTGGTTGTGCCATTATTGATAGAAAATAACCTACAAACCTTAGTCGATCGCATCTTAGTGGTTGATGTTGATCTAAAAACCCAAATCGCTCGCACTATGGCAAGAGACAAGGTATCAGAGCAACAAGTCCGTTCGATCTTAGCCGCTCAAGCGAGCCGTGAGCAAAGATTGCAATACGCTGACGATGTGATTAAAAATAGCGCAGAAAACCAAAAACTTTTGCCTCAAATCACAGAATTACACAAAAAGTATCTAGCCATATGCAGCCTAAGTCTGTAAGAATAACCCAGACCGGACCTAAGGCTAGCTAGATGACCACGCATAAGTTTGAACACCCACTGAACGAAAAAACTCGTATCTATTTAAGAGTCGAAGCGCTGCTTAACCAGTTGATGCATTCTGCTCAGTTTCGTGATGGTATTCAACACCAACTCTTCTTTCGTTCATTGTTTGATTTACTCGAAATCTTCGAACAGATCCAACTCAAAAGCGAGTTGGCTAAAGATATTGAAAAACAGCGTTTGAACTACCGTAGCTGGCTCAATGTGGATGGTGTTGATCAAGAAATGTTGCTATCGCTCCTTGAAGAGATCGACGAGGTCCATCGTAATTTAATGAGCGCTGAACGCTTTGGCCAATCACTCAAAGAAGATCGTTTCTTAAGCACGATTCGCCAACGTTTTAATTTACCGGGCGGGTCGTGCTGTTTTGACCTGCCAGCGCTGCACTACTGGCTACACATTCCGATAGAAAAGAAGACCCAAGATGCGCACCAATGGATGGAAACGCTACGACCGTTATCAGATGCGTTGCAACTTTGGCTGAAATTAACCCGCGAAACGGGCCATTTTAAAGCTCGCCTAGCACGATTAGGTTTTTATCAAAGCGATGCAGAAGACGCTAATATCTTGCGCTTGTCGATCCCACTTGAGTATGGGGTATACCCCATGATCTCTGGCCATAAAAATCGCTTCGCGATTAAGTTTATCGAATTCCAATCAGGCCAAGCAACAGGGCGCGATATCGAGTTTGATCTCGCCGTCTGCTGTTAATCAATTCCGCTTCAATTCCCGACTGACTCTTACTTTCCATTGCGTTAGGTAATACACTTACGCCTATCCATCGTTACTTGAAGTCTGTTATGTCAAAGAAAATTACCATTGTAAAATGCCCGCAGTGCAAAGCCGATGTCGAATGGGGAGAACAGAGCCCTTATCGTCCTTTTTGTTCCAAACAGTGTCAGATGATCGATTTTGGCGAGTGGGCCGATGAGGAAAAAAGTATTCCCGGTGCACCGGATATGTCAGACAGTGATGGTTGGTCAGAAGATCAATATTAGCGCACATATAAAACACATATAAAAACAGGGGTCGATTACTCGACCCCTGTTTATTACTATGAGAACGCTAGTTTATAGCATTACTTCTTAGCAAGTTTCTCTTTGATACGAGCTGACTTACCAGAACGCTCACGTAGGTAGTACAGTTTGGCACGACGTACTGCACCGCGGCGTTTAACTTCAATGCTATCAACCACTGGAGAGTGAGTTTGGAACGTACGCTCAACACCTTCACCGTTAGAGATCTTACGAACAGTGAATGCAGAGTGTAGGCCACGGTTACGGATTGCGATTACAACGCCTTCAAAAGCCTGTAGACGCTCACGATCACCTTCTTTTACCTTAACTTGAACAACAACAGTGTCACCTGGTGCGAATTTAGGTAGGCCTTGTTTCATTTGCTCTTCTTCAAGAGCCTTGATGATGTTACTCATTTTAAAAATTCCTAGAATAAACTGATACTAAATTAAATAGGTTACTGATGTATTTGAGTTTCTTTGATGAACTCAACCAGTAATAGTTCCTGTTCGTCAGTCAGAGCTAGGTTTTCCAGGAGCTCTGGCCTTCTATGCCAAGTTCGGCCCAACGACTGTTTCAGTCGCCAGCGACGAATATCCTCGTGATTACCGGATTTCAGTACCGCAGGTACTTCTTTTCCATCTAACACTTCAGGACGCGTATAGTGCGGGCAATCTAGCAAGCCATTGGCAAAAGAATCCTCTTCTGCTGATGCGAAATCTCCTAATACTCCCGGAACAAACCGAGAGACAGAATCAATCAACGTCATGGCTGGCAGTTCACCGCCTGTCATCACAAAATCACCAATCGACCATTCTTCGTCAACTTCTGATTGGATGATACGCTCATCTACCCCTTCATAGCGTCCGCAAATAAGAACTAGGTTCTCATTCGTCGCCAGCTCTTCGACTCCTTTTTGGTCGAGTTTTCGACCTTGAGGAGAAAGGTAAATGACTTTCGTCTTTCCCGGTGCGGCTTGTTTTGCTGCATGAATGGCATCGCGCAAAGGCTGAACCATCATGAGCATTCCAGGACCACCACCGTAAGGTCTGTCATCGACGGTGCGATGTTTGTCATGAGTGAAATCTCGAGGATTCCAAGCTTCAATAGACAGCAAACCTTTTTTAACCGCTTGACCTGTTACTCCAAAATCAGTAACAGAACGGAACATTTCAGGAAATAGGCTTATAACGCCAACCCACATGTGTTCTCTCGCTCTGAAATTTTAGAGTTAGAATGCCGGATCCCAGTCAACTTCGATCCGTCGAGCTTCGCGATCAACATTCTTGATCACTTGCTCTTCAAGGTACGGTACCAACCGTTCCTTTTGGCCAAAAGCATCTTTCAAATTCGCTTTCACAACCAGAACATCGTTGGAGCCAGTTTCTAATAGGTCAGTGACCTCACCAAGGTTATACCCCTTGGTGGTAATAACTTGCATACCGAACAATTCACGCCAGTAGAATTCATCTGCTGACAATTCTGGTAATGATGCGGGATCAATAGCAATTTCAAAGTTGGTGAGTAGATGTGCGTCTTCTCGAACATCTAAACCTTCAAGTTTTACCACCATACTCTTACCATGGCGCTTCCAACTCTCTACTTTGTACTCGATCCACTGGCCTTTTTGGTTAATAAACCAAGGGCTGTAATCAAAAATACTTTCAGCTTCGTCTGTGTAGGAAAAAACTTTGAGCCAGCCACGAATGCCATAGGTAGCACCAAACTTGCCCATAACAATCTTTTCGTTTTCTTTGCTCATTGTTTCTTTACCTTTCATCGACATAAGCTAATGTTCTTCTATAAAAGTAAGAATTAAGCCGCTTTTTGAGCGTCTTTTACTAGCTTAGCTACGCGATCAGATAGAGATGCGCCTTGACCAACCCAATGGTTAACGCGATCTAGATCAACACGTAGGCCTTCTTCTTGGCCAGTAGCCGTAGGATTAAAGAAACCTACTTTCTCGATGAAACGGCCAGTTACTGCGTTACGGCTATCCGCAACTACGATTTGATAAAATGGACGCTTTTTAGCGCCGTGACGTGCCAAACGAATGGTTACCATGTCGTCCTCTTTGCTTTCTCAATAATAAAATTAACCCCAAAAACCATTTACGAAAAACAGTCTGGGGTCTCGTGCCAAAATAAAGCCTCGGAATTTTACTCTTATTCCGAGGCTTTGCAAGGGGTTTAGCTATTTTTTCACCAGCAGAAGCATTATGCTTTTGCAGTGATGGACATCACGCTTTAGTAAATTTTAAGCATCGCAATGAGTTAGGTTAACGACCAAAGAAACCGCCGCCGCCCATGCCACCCATTCCGCCCATCATGCCTTGCATATTACGCATCATGCCTTTCATGCCCCCTTTCTGCATTTTTTTCATCATTTTCTGCATTTGGGTAAACTGTTTCAGTAAGCGGTTAACATCTTGTACTTGGGTGCCAGAACCTGTCGCGATACGTTTTTTACGTGAACCTTTTATCATGTCTGGGTGCTGACGCTCGTGCATGGTCATCGAACAGATGATCGCTTCCATCTGCTTGAACATCTTATCATCGACCTTGTCTTTCACGTTCGCTGGTAGGTTTGCCATGCCAGGCAATTTATCGAGCATGCCCATCATGCCGCCCATATTCTGCATTTGCCCGAGCTGTTCGCGGAAATCTTCTAAATCAAATCCTTTCTTTTCCTTGAATTTTTTAGCTAGGCGTTCTGCTTGCTCGTGATCAACATTGCGTTGTAGATCTTCAATTAATGAGAGAACATCGCCCATTCCCAATATGCGTGATGCAATACGATCAGGATGGAAAGGCTCGAGCGCGTCAGTTTTTTCACCGACCCCTAAGAATTTAATCGGTTTACCGGTGATATGACGAACGGAAAGTGCGGCACCACCTCGAGCATCACCATCAACTTTGGTTAAGATAACCCCCGTTAACGGCAGCGCATCACCAAAGGCTTTTGCGGTGTTCGCGGCATCTTGCCCCGTCATGGCATCCACAACGAACAATGTTTCAATCGGATTAATCGCCGCATGCAGATCTTGGATCTCTGCCATCATCAGTTCATCAATAGCAAGACGACCAGCAGTGTCGACAATCAGCACATCGAAGAATTTCTTCTTCGCATGGTCAATGGCCGCATTGGCGATATCAATCGGTTTTTGGTCGGCTGAAGAAGGAAAAAATTCAACGTCCAGATCGTTAGCTAGCGTTTCAAGCTGTTTTATCGCCGCTGGGCGATAAACGTCAGCCGAAACCACCAGTACTTTCTTTTTATCGCGTTCTTTAAGCAGCTTAGCAAGCTTACCAACACTGGTGGTTTTACCCGCCCCTTGTAAACCCGCCATTAAAATCACTGCTGGCGGCTGGGCTGCAAGGTTAAGCGCTTCGTTGGATTCGCCCATTACCGCTTCAAGCTGTGCTTGAACAATCTTGATGAACTCTTGTCCCGGTGTCAGCGATTTAGACACCTCAACACCCACTGCGCCCTCTTTAACGCGCGCGACAAAATCACGCACTACAGGCAGTGCAACGTCCGCTTCAAGCAGCGCCATGCGCACTTCGCGTAGGGTTTCTTTAATATTGTCTTCGGTGAGACGGCCTTTGCCGCTGATATTTTTCAGCGTCTTGGATAGTCGATCCGTTAAATTTTCAAACATCGTTGTCTCTTCGCTAGTTCGGCGATCAATTGGGGTCAGTATACCTTAGCCAATCTAATAGTCATACCCATTGACGCTTCGCGATAAGCGACTTAAACCCGTAAACGCAACATTGGGTCCCCAAAACAGGGGCAAAAAGAGTTATCTCTGCGATTTATCGAATAAAAGCCTTCACCCTGTTAATTATTTGCACCATGACCTCAACTAAGGTGGGTATATGTCAAATCAATCGGTATCCAACGTAGCTCATTATCGTGATGCAAGGTATAATTCGCCAATTCAGCCACCATTTTGTAAGAAGTATGGAAAACTTAATCGCAATAGTCGCCACTATTTTGTATTTTTTATCCATAGCGACCATTATTCCAGGCTTAGTTAATCAAACTGGGATTCGTGCGCAGACAGTATTGTTCAGTTCAGCACTGGCGCTGGCTTTTCATGCGTGGTTACTGAGTGATTTAATCTTCAACGCTAATGGGCAAAACCTCAGTATGCTCAATGTGGCATCATTGATAAGCTTTATCATCTCACTGGTGATGAGCATTGCGATGTTAAAAACGCGATTGTGGTTTCTGTTGCCGGTGGTGTATAGCTTCGCCGCGATCAACGTCAGCGCCGCCTCATTTCTTCCCAGCATGTTCATGACTCACTTAGAAAACAATCCGCCACTGTTGTTGCATATTTCTCTAGCACTATTTTCGTATTCAACCCTTTCGATTGGCGCACTCTACGCTTTGCAATTGGCTTGGCTGGACTACAAGCTAAAGAAAAAGAAGATGCTAACCATCAACCCCAATTTGCCACCACTACTGATGGTAGAAAGGCAACTGTTTAAAATCATCTTGATAGGTAACGTATTACTTACTGGTACCTTGATTACTGGCTTTGATTTTGTCGGTGATATGTTTGCTCAAGGCAAAGCGCATAAAGGCATTTTGTCTTTCATTGCTTGGGTTGTCTATTCTGTATTGTTGTGGGGACATTACCGAAAAGGTTGGCGCGGTAGAAAAGTGACTTGGTTTGCTGTCGCTGGTGCAACCTTACTCACACTGGCCTACTTTGGTAGCCGTTTTGTAAAAGAAATCATTTTGAGCTAACTCAACACGTTTGATAGCGTATTGACACATTCATTTAATTAGATCATTACTTAATCACACTATTTTATAAGGAAACACCACGTTTTGGACGACATTTCAACGGGTATATTGTTTGCACTACTCGCGGGTCTCATCGTAATTTCGGCTTATTTTTCAGGTTCAGAAACCGGCATGATGTCTTTGAACCGCTACCGCTTAAAGCACTTGGCCAATACTGGCCACAAAGGTGCAAAGCGTGTCGAAAAACTGCTTGATCGTCCAGATCGCCTCATTGGTTTGATCCTCATTGGCAACAACCTAGTCAATATTTTAGCTTCTGCAATTGCCACTATTATTGGTATGCGCCTTTATGGGGATCTAGGAGTGGCCATTGCCACTGGTGCGCTGACGTTGGTCGTTCTGGTTTTTGCTGAAGTGACGCCAAAAACATTAGCAGCGCTTTACCCTGAACGCGTCTCTTACGCCAGCAGCATCTTACTGACCTTCTTAATGAAGATATTGTCACCATTGGTGATGTTCATTAACTTCATCACCAATGGTTTCATCCGCTTACTAGGCCTTAAAGCCAAGCATGGGGCGGAGGATCATCTAAGCTCTGAAGAGTTGAGAACCGTCGTCAACGAAGCGGGTGGCCTTATTCCTCGTCGCCACCAAGATATGCTGCTTTCCATTCTCGATCTCGAACATGTCACGGTGAACGACATCATGATCCCACGTAACGAAATTACTGGTATCAATATTAACGATGATTGGAAATCTATCGTGCGTCAGTTAACTCACTCGCCACACGGACGCGTGGTGCTTTACCGAGACAAAATTGATGAAGCGGTGGGCATATTGCGCCTTCGTGATGCTTCTCGTTTGATGTTGGAAAAAAAAGAGTTCAATAAAGAGATGATTTTACGTGCCGCTGATGAAGTCTACTTCATCCCGGAAGGCACACCGCTCAACGTACAATTACTTAAATTCCAACGCAACAAAGAGCGGATTGGCCTGATCGTTGATGAATACGGTGATATCAATGGCTTGATCACTGTTGAAGATATTCTCGAAGAGATTGTGGGGGAATTCACCACCTCAATGGCACCAAGCTTAGCCGATGAAATTACACCACAAAGTGATGGCAGCTTCTTGATTGATGGCAGCGCAAATATCCGTGACATTAACAAAGGGCTGAAGTGGAAACTGCCAACGACGGGCCCAAGAACCTTAAACGGTTTACTTTTGGAGCACCTTGAAGATATTCCAAGTAGCCATTTAAGTGTCAAAGTCTCTGGTCATGCGATGGAGATTGTGGATGTAGAAGAAAACCGCATTAAGCAGGTTAAAGTCTTTCCACGCAAAACCAAAAAGCATTAATCGCCAGTCACTGCATAAAAGAAAGAAAAAAAGCTTGGTCACTGCCAAGCTTTTTGTTTTTAAAGGGCCAGATCTGGCGATTTTTAATCCACTTTCAGCTCTTTGAGCATCGACTCAGGTAAAGCAAGCTCATCATTTTTATTCACCGCAATACCTGCTGTGATAATCGCTTGAGCAATCTCTTTAGCTTCTGTTAACGAGTGCATTGAGGCTGTACCACATTGGTATTCGTTTAGTTCAGGGATCTGATCTTGGCTCTCTACTTTTAGCACATCATGCATCGCCGCTAACCACGCTTGCGCCACTTGCGCTTCTGTTGGCGCGCCAATCAAACTCATGTAAAAACCTGTACGGCAGCCCATAGGTGAGATGTCGATGATTTCTACATCATGACCATTTAGGTGCGCACGCATAAAACCAGCGTATAAATGCTCTAAAGTGTGGATCCCTTTTTCTGAAAGAATATCTTTGTTTGGAGCAGTAAAACGGAGATCAAATACGGTGATTGTATCCCCTTTAGGCGTCTGCATATTTTTTGCCACACGTACCGCAGGCGCATGCATACGAGTGTGATCTACAGTAAAACTGTCGAGTAATGGCATTGCTTTCTCCTTATTTGGCAAAGAGCGATGCTCTGCCTATCAATGTTAGATTATGATCGAGAGATCATTTTAGGTACGAAAAATAGCTTTCAAGAAATTCTTCAAAACTTTGAGTATCGTGTTGTTCTATCTGTTGCTGAGCGGCTCGAGAACGCAGCACTTCCTCTTCCATCACAGACTCAGAATAAGTTTGATAGTGATGTGCCAGGTTGGCTTGTCGGTATTCGGCTCCTAATGCACAACCTACCTTACCGAGCCCTCCAAACTGTTTAGTCTGTTCAAGTAGTTGGGCGGAAAAGGTTAATTCTGGATTATCAATCCACGAGCTTAGTTTCTCGCATACGGCTTGGTATGCATTGCCACCACAAGCGCTATCCATTACTTGCGCTATTTTGCGTAAGTCATCGAATACATTATGCGCCCACGCTTGCAGCGTCAGTTTCTCTCCGCGACAGCCAATTTGTAACTCTAAACCCGGTTTACGACCTTCTAAAATCACTTTGTTCCAGTTATCTCGCCAACATGCCAGCTCACAATTGTCCATCGGATCTGAATCTGAAAGAGCGGTCCAAGTGAGGAACAGATCGAGAAAACGCACTTGATCTTCAGTAATACCAATCGGGCTAAACGGGTTTACGTCTAACGAACGCACTTCGATGTATTCGACTCCGCCTCTCTCTAACGCTTGTGACGGCTTTTCGTCATTTTTGGCCACACGCTTAGGACGGATCGGTGCATAGAGTTCGTTTTCTATCTGCAAAACATTGCTGTTGAGCTGACGATGTTCACCATCGACATACACGCCTAGTTCTGCAAACTCTTTTGATGGAGTGCGGATCGCCTGATTCAACCCTTCTAGATATTGATCCAAGCTATTAAAACCAATTCTCAAGCCACTTTGCGCGCTATTGGTATAACCTAAATCACTGAGGCGCAACGAGGTAGCATGAGGCAAATAAAGCGTTTTACCAATATTTTCAAATGGCAGATGGCTTTCACGTCCGCGCACAAACGATGAACATAACGCAGGTGATGCGCCAAAGAAATAGGGAATAAGCCAGCCAAAACGGTAGTAATTACGAATCACACCAAAATAGGCTTCCGATTTTGTCTCAGTACGCTGGGATTCAGTTTGCTCGCCATGCAAGGCATCCCAAAATGATTCTGGAAATGAAAAATTGAAATGTACGCCAGAAATGATCTGCATTAAGCTGCCGTAACGACGCTTTAAGCCTTCTCGATAAAGGGTTTTCATTTTACCCGTATTCGATGAACCATATTGCGCCAGTTCGATATCATCTTCGCTGCCAACATAACAAGGCATAGAAAGCGGCCACATCTTTTCGTCACCCAATTTGGTTTGAGCAAAATGGTGAATATCCGCCAGTTGTGAGAGTAAAGTCGGCACGTCATGAGAGACTGGTGTAATAAATTCAAGCAATGACTCCGCAAAATCAGTGGTGATCCAACGGTTGGTTAATGCGCTGCCGAGTGCTTCTGGATGAGGAGTCAGAGCTAACGAGCCTTCTGGGGTATAGCGTAACGTTTCACGCTCAACGCCTCGGCCAAACTGCTTAAACACTTCTGATTTTTTAGTGACTTGTTCAAGTCGTGCGGCAAAATTAGTCAAAATAATGATTCGCTTATAGGTGAATGATCCGAATGAAAGCGGCTCTAACTCAGCAAGAGAGTAGAATGGAGGCAAACAATCTGCCCCCTATAAATGTGTACTCTAGCGGATGATTTCAAGCTCTTCTACGGGAATATCTAATTTTTCAAGTTGTGGCTTCAACGTTTTCGCATCACCCACCACGATAATTTGATACTCTTGTGGTGCAAACCATTTAGCGGCAAGTTTATTGAGCGTTGATTTTTTTACGTTTTCTACCAGTTCATTTCGTTGCTGTAGGTAATCTTCATCCAAACTATAGGTCAAAATATTACTAAGCAACTGCGCTTTTTGTGATGGTGTTTCATACGTCAGTGCATCTTGTTGGCCGACAGCAAGGCGCATAAATTTTAGCTCTTGGTCGGTTAAGCCACTTTGACTGAATGTTGCCATCTCTTTTTCTATTTCAACGATTGAAGCTACAGTGGCATCAGCACGCACTTGAGCATTGAAAACGATAGCACCCACTTCTCGATTGCTCGCGAAATAACTCCCAGCGCCATAGGTGTAGCCTTTATCTTCACGCAAATTCTGATTAATGCGGCTGTTAAAGTTGCCCGCTAAATTGAAGTTAGCCAGTTGGCTGAGAAAAAGCTCGCCAGTGGCATCGAAAGGCAACCCTTTTCGCACAAAACGGACGATGCTCTGCGGCGCATCAGGCTTATCAACCAGATATATCTTCCGCTCTGTCAGTGGGTTTACCACTTGGGGACGTAACAAAGGAGAAGCTTCACCGCGCCACAACCCTAAAAAGGTTAACTGTTTAGCGACCTCTTTTTTGGAAATGTCGCCAACGACAACGATTTGCGTACCATGTGGCGTGTAATGTTTCGCATAAAAGCGTTTTACATCTTCTAATGTTAAATCGTTTAGTGATTGCTCAGTGCCTTCACTTGAACGCGCAAAAATAGAGTTGCCAAACAGTATTTGACGAGTAGCTTGTGAAGCAAGCCAGCCCGGTGTTTGATGCTGATAAACCAACCCTTCCAGCATCTGCTGCTTCAGCCGTGTAAAATCACTCTCTTTGAAAGCAGGATGAAATAAAACTTCTTCAACCACATCCAATGTTGCTGCAACATTCTTCTTCAAACTAGAGACCATAATACTGGTCGAATACTCATTGGCAGTAACACTGATAGTCGAACCTAACGTGTCGAGTTGAGCTTGAATGGCTTCCACTGAGCGTCGAGTTGAACCTTCTTCAAGTAACGCTGCGGTTAAATTAGCTAACCCTTCTTTGCCACGCGCGGCATGTCGCTCTCCTGCTGGTAAATTGATATTAATTAGCACGGTCGGCGTTTCGCTGGTTTGTGTGGCTAATAACTCAATACCGTTATCAAAATAGAGTTCATACAGTGTCGGCATTTGTGCTTTCACACCTTTTGCCACAGAAGGCATGATTGAGCGATCAAATTGATCTTCAACCTGGCGGTAAGCCAATTGATCTTCGGTTATCGTTTGATGCTCGGGCAGCACTCTTTTAGGTGGTACGAAATTAGCTTTTTGAACGGCAAGATCGGCTTTATGTTTAGGCACAACACTTAAGGTAACCTTATGTTGATGAGCAATGAAGCGCTGATAAGCCTGTTGAATTGACTCTGGGGTGACCGCATGAATCTGAGCTAATTGTTGCTCTAGGCGATCAGGCTGCCCATAAAACGTTTCGTTGGACGCAAGCTGCGTCACTTTTCCAGATACGCTTTGCAGCGCAAAAACCGCATTCGCTTCTGCCATACCGGTAATTTGATCAAGTCGACTCTGGTCTACCCCTTGTTGTTCAAACTGACTGAGTGTTTGCATTAACTCTCGATACAAAGGAGCAAGCTGAGCCTTTTCACCCGAAGGTGCCATGGCATAAACATAGAAGGTACAAGCCAATTCGGCGCAATCTTGGAATGCACCCGCATTGACGGCTTTTTGAGTTTTGACCAACGCTTGGTAGAGATAACTATTGGTACCGCTGCCTAGCACTTTGGCAAGCGCATCTAGCGATGCTTGACTTTGAGCACCGCGATATTCTGTCGGCCAGCCCACCACAACCATGGGTTGCTGAATGCGATCTTCCAAGGTAATGAAACGATCTTGCGCCAACTGGGCCGGCTGTTTAGGTGCGTTATCAACGGCTGGGCCTGCCGGTATGGTGCCAAAATATTGATTAACCCATTCAAGTGTTTGCTGAACATCAATATCGCCACCAATGGTCAGCACCGCATTATTCGGCCCATACCAACGTAAGAAAAACGCTTTAAGATCGTTGACGTCCACTCGGTCAAGATCTTCTACATAACCAATGGTTTGCCATGAATAAGGGTGTCCTTCGGCATACATCGCCTCCGCCATTTTTTCCCACATCAAGCCATAGGGGCGGTTGTCGTAGTTTTGTGCGCGTTCGTTTTTTACTGTGTCACGTTGGATCTCAAATTTACGTTGAGAAACCGCGTTGAGTAAAAATCCCATCCGATCAGATTCGAGCCACAACACTTTTTCTAGCTGATTTGAAGGCACGGTTTGGTAATAATTAGTACGGTCACGGTTGGTACTCCCATTCATGGTTCCTCCCGCTTCGGTGATCAAACGAAAATGTTCTTGATCGCCAACGTGCTCCGTTCCTTGAAACATCATGTGTTCAAAGAAATGAGCAAACCCTGATTTTCCAACCTCTTCACGTGCCGAACCCACATGATAAGTGACATCGACATGCACTAAAGGATCTGAGTGATCCGGTGAGAGCACGACAGTAAGACCATTATCGAGCTGATATTTTGCATAAGGGATCATCACTTTTTCTGGTTGAGCATCCACTTGCTCAATCAGCGTAACCCCTTTCGGTAATGATGAAAAAAAAGCGATAGGTGCGACCGTTGATGAACAACCATAAATGGCAATAAGAGAAAGGGCACCTAGCCAAATTTTTCTCATAACAGCTCCTTAGAAAAAACCATAGAATACAGCGGCAAGCATGATGTAACGCAGTGCTTTGCCGATCAAAATAATGACAAAAGTAGGTAAAAATTTCATGCGTAGCCAACCTGCGGCCAAACAAAGCACATCACCCACCACAGGTAGCCAACTAAATAAGAGAGCCCAATAACCATATTTATTGAGCCAAGCTAACGCTTTATGACCGTGCTTTTCGCTTTCAGTTCGATTAGGCAACCAGATACCGAGCCAATAGTTGGTCAGACCGCCGAGGGTATTGCCAGCACTTGCAACGGCGATAACCCAAAATACGGGAAATTGATTCAGGCTTAATGTGGCGAATAAACTCGCTTCTGAGCTTCCCGGTAATAAGGTAGCACTGAGAAAACCACTAAAAAAAAGCACCCACAGAGCAGAGCCAGCAAACCAATACGAGAGCGGTTCCAAATAGGTGCTAAAAATGTCTAACATTTCATATCAAGAAGAACTTTGCCTCGAGTATGGCCTGTTTCAATCTGTTGATGAGCCGCAGCCACTTCCGCCATCGGATAAACAGCTTGAATTTCCGTTTTCAATAAGCCAACGCTGACCATATAAAGCATGGTATCAAGCTGTTCAGGATTAGGATCAACTAACATGCCTGTGGCTTCAAAACCAAGTAATTTTGCTTTTTCACAAATAAGCTCAGCACTTAGAGTCGGAACAGTAACGACACGCGCATGATCTTTCAAGCATTTCAAAGCGTCGAGAGCCGCATCACCACCGACTAAATCAATCAGCACATCCACTTCTTCTAAACGCTGTGAAGCAGGAGCAAAATTGTAATTAATCGCATGAGCACCAAGAGTCGCTAAATAATCCAAATTTTGTTCGCTGCACGTGGTATACACTTCGGCTTTTGCTGCTAAAGCAATTTGTACCGCTAAGTGCCCGACACCACCAGCGCCCGCGAGGATCAATACGCGATCCCCCTCTTTCACTTGCGCTTTATTTAGGGCTTGCGCCGCCGTTTGCCCTGCCAGTGGCAGCACAGCTGCGGCTTCTAAGGTCACAGCATCAGGAACAAGGCTGAGTTCGCTTTCTGCCACACACAGATATTGGCTGTAGCCGCCACCACGCAACGGAAACCCAACAAAGCCCGCCACATTATCTCCAATTTGAAAGCGGCGATTATCTTCCCCCACCTCAACAACTTGTCCAGAAATATCGTAACCTGGCACCCATGGCAGCTTATCTTTGTTTTGCGCTGCAGCCCACCCCAGACCCGCCCGAGTTTTTACATCAATAGGGTTTACACCAGCAAAAGCCACTTTCACTAACACTTCGCCAGCCTTAGGTTGAGGAACGTCACTGGTTTGAATAACGAGCACCTCTGGTCCACCAAACTCAGTAATTGCGATCTGTTTATTATCCATGTCAAACTTCCCTATTGATAAAAAGAAAGGGATGCCTCAGCATCCCTTTGAATATATACCATTTTATTGCTTCTAGTTAATCTTTAGCTCGCAAAATAACCATCGGCTCGTCTAGGCTTAGCCAACAAGAGCAAGCAAAACGCCTGCTGCAACAGCAGAGCCCAGCACACCTGCTACATTTGGCCCCATGGCGTGCATCAGTAAGAAGTTCTGTGGATTAGCTTCAAGCCCCACTTTGTTCACTACTCGCGCCGCCATCGGTACCGCAGACACACCAGCAGCGCCAATAAGAGGGTTAATATCCTCTTTCGAGAATTTATTAAGCACTTTCGCCATCAACACACCACCAGCCGTACCAATACTGAAAGCAATAGCACCGAGCGCCAAAATACCTAATGTTTCCAAGTTCAAAAACTTATCAGCCTGCAGTTTAGAACCAACGCCTAAGCCTAAGAAGATAGTAACGATGTTGATCAGTTCATTTTGCGCAGTCTTGGATAGACGCTCAACCACACCCGATTCACGCATTAAATTACCTAGACAGAACATACCCACTAATGGCGTTGCTGACGGTAAAAATAGAATCGTCATCAATAGCACCGCCAAAGGAAACAGTATTTTTTCTGTCTTCCCAACGTGGCGTAGCTGAGCCATTTTGATTTTTCGCTCTTCAGGTGTTGTAAGTGCCTTCATAATCGGTGGCTGAATGATAGGAACTAATGCCATATAGCTATAAGCCGCCACAGCGATTGCACCTAATAAATCCGGCGATAATTTACTGGCAAGGAAAATAGCGGTTGGGCCATCGGCTCCACCAATGATGGCGATGGACGCAGCATCGGCCATGGTAAATTCCATACCCGGTACATAGTTGAGTAATATCGCACCAAACAGGGTGGCGAAAATACCAAACTGAGCGGCCGCACCTAGCCATAACGTTTTAGGGTTTGCAATCAACGCCCCGAAATCGGTCATCGCGCCCACGCCCATAAAAATCAGCAGTGGAAAAACGCCCGTCTCAATACCAACATGATAAACGTAATAAAGCAGACCGCCGGGTTCGGTAAAACCCGCATTCGGAATATTCGCTAAAATCGCACCAAAGCCGATCGGCAATAACAGCAGTGGCTCAAAGCCTTTGCGAATAGCCAAAAACAGCAGTAAACAACCGACCAAAATCATGCAGATTTGGCCTAGCTGAAAATTAGCGATCCCTGTTTCAGACCATAAGGTCAGTAATCCGTCCATGGTTCTCCCTTACGCTAAGCTCAGCAATGGTGCACCAACAGTCACAGCATCACCCTCTTTGACATGAAGATCTTGAACAATACCGCCACGTGCCGCACGGATCTCGGTTTCCATCTTCATCGCTTCCAGAATCACTAACACATCCCCTTCTAAAACCTCAGAACCAGCTTGAACATTCACTTTAAAAATGTTGCCAGCGAGTGGTGAAGGAACGGCTTCTGCATTGTTACTTGCCGGCACGCTTGATGACTGTGCTGCTTGAGACTGGCTGGCAGAAATCGAGCTAAGCTGGCCTTCTAGCCCCACTTCAACCGTGTAAATTTGCCCATCCACTTTAACACTGTAGGTTTCAATACCACCTTTTGTCACAACGGTAGCAGGTGTAGGTTTGGCTGACTCCAAGGTTGGCGCAGGCTCAAATGCATCCGGATTGTGACGATTTTTCAAGAACTTCAAACCGACTTGTGGGAACAATGCGTAAGTCAGAACATCATCCACCGTATCTGTAGCTAATGAAATTCCCTCTGCTTTTGCCTTTTCAAGCAATTCAGTGGTCAACACGGCCATTTCTGCATCCAACAAATCGGCTGGACGGCAAGTGATCGGCGTAAGATTACCCAACACCTTGGCTTGCAACTCAGTATTCACTGGCGCAGGCGTGGCACCGTATTCACCTTTTAATACCCCTGCAGTTTCTTTCGTGATGCTCTTATAGCGCTCACCAGTAAGAACGTTGATCACTGCTTGTGTTCCCACGATTTGAGATGTTGGAGTCACAAGGGGAATGAAACCTAAATCTTTTCGCACACGAGGGATCTCTTCAAGAACCTCATCAAGGCGATCGGCCGCTCCTTGTTCTTTTAGTTGACCTTCCATATTAGTCAACATACCACCAGGAACCTGCGCAATAAGAATACGAGAATCGACACCTTTTAACTGCCCTTCCCATTTTGCGTATTTCTTACGCACTTCACGAAAATAAGTGGCAATCGGTTCAAGCTGTGTCAGGCTCAGGCCCGTATCACGCTCGGTTCCTTCAAGCATAGCGACCACTGTTTCGGTTGGTGTGTGCCCGTAAGTTTGGCTCATTGAAGAGATAGCGGTATCCAAAATATCGATACCAGCCTCTACTGCTTTAACGGCTGTTGCCGCTGAAAGACCAGTCGTTGCATGGCTGTGCAGCGCTAAAGGTACGTCACAAGAGGATTTAATACGGGTGATCAGATCTTCAGCTTCATACGGCTTGAGCAACCCAGACATATCTTTAATACACAAAGAGTGGCAGCCGAGATCTTCTAACCGCTTGGCAAGATCAACCCAAGTATCTGAATTATGAACAGGGCTAGTGGTGTAAGACAGTGTGCCCTGCGCGTGTGCGCCAACATCAATTGTCGCTTTGACCGCTTTTTCAAAATTGCGAACATCATTCATCGCATCAAAAATACGGAAAACATCCATACCATTCGCGTGAGCTCGTTCGACAAACTTTTCAACAACATCGTCAGCATAGTGGCGATAGCCTAGTAAATTCTGGCCGCGTAGCAACATTTGCATTGGGGTATTGGGCATCGCTTGCTTAAGCGAACGTAAACGCTCCCATGGATCTTCACCGAGAAAACGGATACAAGCATCAAACGTTGCTCCTCCCCAAGTTTCCAGTGACCAATAACCGATCTTATCGAGCTCTGCTGCAATAGGCAGCATGTCTTCGATACGCATGCGCGTGGCAAATAGTGACTGATGGGCATCACGAAGGACCACATCCGTAATAGCTAGTGGTTTAGACATGCTCATAAACTCCTTTTCATCCTTTCTATGCTATTTAGCTAATGCGCGGTGCTGATGCACTGCTGCAGAAATTGCCGCCACAATTTGCGGGCTCACAGCTGAAGGGGTTGGTTGAACTTTTCGATGTTGAATCGGCGCTGCGATCGGTTGTGGTACTTCTTCCGGTACCAAGGTTGACATTAACCGAACGAGATAAACGAGAATAGTTAGAAAAATAAAGACTACAGCCATCCCCGTAATCATAAGGGTGGCGGCGTCAACTAATAGGCTTCCAATAGTAGTCATGTTGCTTCCTTTCTGTGTCATCCTGACAACAATTGCTACGCATTTTTACAAATGCGATCTTGGCAAGTGGACTAGGATTATCTCGATTGGTTAATAATTGTCAATTTTGTTTAAGGGACTCTTGTAGATAACACACAAAATCGGCGAACAATTACTCACACAAATCACAAAACTCTGAATTTTCTCTATTAAGAAGGGCATTTAACTAGCCAATACGGCTACGTTAATCAAAAAATGATGCAGATACTGAGAGGGAGTTAAAACATCGCAGATTAACAAGATAAAACAAATAGTTGCCATTTTCAATTTAACAAAATAGCAACAAAATACCAACATAAAAAAGCCCCGCATAATGCGAGGCTTCTTAATAAATGGCGCGCTCAGGAGGATTCGAACCTCCGACCGCCTGGTTCGTAGCCAGGTACTCTATCCAGCTGAGCTATGAGCGCGCAAGGTTTTGATATTAATCAGCGATAATCGTTAACAATATCAGGATCAATGACCCTTTGAATAAGTGGCGCGTCCTGGAGGATTCGAACCTCCGACCGCCTGGTTCGTAGCCAGGTACTCTATCCAGCTGAGCTAAGGACGCGCAGAGTTAATGACAGTATCACTAACTTTAAATAAGTGGCGCGCTCAGGAGGATTCGAACCTCCGACCGCCTGGTTCGTAGCCAGGTACTCTATCCAGCTGAGCTATGAGCGCGCAAAGTTTTAATATTAATCAGCGATAATCGCTAACAATATCAGGGGCAATGACCCTATGAATAAGTGGCGCGTCCTGGAGGATTCGAACCTCCGACCGCCTGGTTCGTAGCCAGGTACTCTATCCAGCTGAGCTAAGGACGCGCAGAGTTAATGACAGTATCACTAACTTTAAATAAGTGGCGCGCTCAGGAGGATTCGAACCTCCGACCGCCTGGTTCGTAGCCAGGTACTCTATCCAGCTGAGCTATG
>NZ_CAWPDB010000128.1:0-30458 GCF_963886625.1 Vibrio sp. V23_P3S9T160 | reverse complement strand
AGTAAGTCAGACAAAGTCTCAACGTTGCTAGGTTTCCAATCATTAATTATGTTTAGAGCTTGAGAAACATCCATAAAAAAATCCAAGTGCATTAAATACACTTGGATTTTGACAGCTCTGAAGGATCGTTCAACCGATCACTTTGGCCTTAACTGATCGGCATTACTGCAAATCAGCAGCGTTTTTTACGTAATAAAAATTTTAACGAATTACTTAGTTACACGTAGAACCGGTGTTTCACCAACAACGACGGTGCCAGAAAGCTTGTTCAGCTCTTTGATTTCGTCCATGTTAGAGATAACAACAGGTGTTAGTGTTGATTTTGCTTTCTCTTCAAGAAGCGCTAGGTCGAATTCGATAACAGTATCGCCTGCTTTAACCGCTTGGCCTTCTTGAGCGATACGAGTAAAACCTTCACCTTTTAGCTCAACTGTGTCGATACCAAAGTGAACGAATAACTCAACACCGTCATCAGACTCGATTGAAAACGCGTGGTTAGTTTCGAAAATCTTACCGATAGTGCCGTTAACTGGAGCTACCATTTTGTTGCCTGATGGTTTAATCGCAATACCATCACCAACAATTTTTTCAGCGAAAACAACATCTGGCACATCTTCGATATTGACGATTTCACCTGAAAGAGGGGCAATAATTTCAATCGCACCTGCATCTGAGCTGTCGTCAGATACTAGCTTCTTAAGTTTATCAAACAGACCCATTGTGTCATGCTCCTAACGTTTAATTTTATTCTGTCGAATTATAGTATACCAATCGCCAACAATAGACGACCTATTTTTAGTCGTCTATCTCATTGGTATTAGCGAATTATTGCGTTTTCTCTGCGATGAATTTTTCCACACAAGCTTCGATTTCAGCTGCGGTTGGGAAAGAGAGTGCTTCTTCTGCCATCGCTTTAACTTCGGCGAAGTTTGAGTTGCGGATCACTTTCTTCACTTTAGGGATAGAGATACCACTCATAGAGAATTCATCGAGTCCCATACCAAGTAGAAGTAGCGTTGCACGTTCATCACCCGCTAACTCGCCACACATACCCGTCCATTTACCTTCAGCGTGTGAGGCATCAATCACTTGCTTAATCACTGTTAAAACCGCTGGAGAAAGTGGGTTATACAGGTGTGAAATCATTTCGTTACCACGGTCAACCGCAAGAGTGTATTGGGTTAAATCATTGGTACCGATAGAGAAAAATGACACTTCTTTTGCCAAGTGGTGCGCAATTGCCGCTGCCGCAGGTGTTTCAACCATAACGCCGATTTCGATATTTTCATCGAACGCTAAGCCTTCAGTGCGAAGTTCTTCTTTGTATTCTTCAATGGCGTTTTTAAGCTCACGAATTTCTTCTACAGAGATGATCATCGGGAACATAATACGCAGTTTACCATGCGCAGATGCACGCAGAATGCCACGAAGCTGATCTCGTAAGATGTCACGACGATCTAAGCTGATGCGAATCGCGCGCCAGCCCAAAAATGGGTTCATCTCTTTTGGTAGATCCATGTACGGAAGATCTTTATCACCACCGATATCCATGGTACGGATAATCACCGCTTCACCACTCATCGCTTCTGCAACTTCTTTATACGCTTGGTATTGCTCATCTTCAGTTGGTAGCGCGCTGCGGTCCATGAATAAAAACTCAGTACGATATAAGCCAACGCCTTCACCACCGTTGCGTAAAATACCATCGCAGTCTTTTACTGTGCCGATGTTACCGCATACTTCAACTTGGTGGCCATCGAGTGTGATAGCAGGTAGGTCTTTTAGTTTTGCGAGCTCTTCTTTTTCCGCAGCAAAATCATCACGAATTTTTTTCGCTTCTTCAAGCTGTGCTTCTGAAGGATTAATGATGATTTTGTTGTTCATGGCGTCAAGAATAAGCATGTCGCCATTCTTTACTTTCTTAGTGATGTCGTTAGTACCAACAATCGCTGGAAGCTCAAGTGAACGTGCCATGATTGAAGTATGAGATGTACGACCACCGATATCACAAGCAAAACCCAGCACGTAATCAAGATTGATTTGTGCAGTTTCAGAAGGCGTTAAATCATAAGCAACAAGAATTACTTGTTCGTTAATATCACTCAGTGAAACGATATTGATGCCTAGAGCATTTTTAACAAAGCGCGTACCGATATCGCGGATGTCTGTCGCGCGTTCTTTGAGATATTCATCATCAAGAGATTCTAGGGCAGCAGCCTGCTCTTCGATCACGGTATAGATCGCGTTGTCTGCATGCATTTTGTCATTTTTGATGAGTGCTAAAATTTCTTCTTCTAGCTCTTCATCTTCAAGCAACATGATGTGGCCTTCAAAGATGGCTTCTTTTTCTTCACCAAATGTTTCAAGTGCTTTTTGTTTGATCACTTCTAGCTGAGCAGAAGATTTATTACGAGCGTCATAAAAACACTGAACTTCTGCTTCTACTTGGTCGTCTGAAATAGAGTGAGTATTTAGGACAATTTCATCTTCTTGAAGTAGCAGTGCTTTACCAAAAGCAATGCCTGGAGATGCTAGGATGCCTGAAATCATAGCGTTACCTTAAATTGGTCAACTGTAAACGGGAGAATGTGGACTATTGCGCTAACGGTAATTAGTAGCTCAAAATGTAGACTATTTCCAACAAAGCCATTTTGTTTTCACAAAATGGCTTTGAAATAGTGGACCAGATTAATGTAGTTGGTCCATGAGAGCAACTAGGTGATCTACCGCTTGCTTAGCTTGAGGGCCTTCAGCAGAAATAGTCACAACGGTACCTTTTACTAGGCCAAGAGTTTGAAGTTTGAATAGGCTCTTAGCACTTGCGCTTTTGCCGTTAGAAGTCACTGTGATGTCTGCATCGAATACTTTTGCTTCTTTAACGAACTGCGCAGCAGGACGAGTGTGAAGGCCGTTTTCTGCAGTGATTTCTACTTGCTTCTCGTACATGTTATATACCCCAATTGATTTATTTTTTGTTAGTTTCTTCACCAGAACAGCTTAACTGCTAATCAACGGTTCTGCTAGCAGAGTAACGCTGTTTTAGTGTCATAGCTGATACTGATTTAAATTTCATAATCACGATTTCAATCTATGTTGTCATTCGTCATTATAGTTAATACGTTTCTGACTTCTTTATTTCGAAGCTTAAAATAAAACGAGGTGATATTACCAAAGGTGAGGCAAGGATCAACAAAAAAGCCCCTGTATGGGGCTTTTTTAAACGAAAATTTGATTTAACCACCTATTACTGTTGGTTCTCTTTCTCGGTAAATAGGCCCGAAAATAGTGCGGTGCTCAGATAACGCTCACCTGAGCTTGGTAGTACCGCTACAATTGTTTTTCCTTCAAATTCAGGTAGTTCTGCTAATCTATTCGCTGCTACAATCGCTGCGCCTGATGAAATTCCAGCCAAAATCCCTTCCTCTTCCATGAGTCGCCTTGCCATTTCAATCGCTTCTTCTGAAGTGACGGCTTCAACACGGTCAATGAGGGATAAATCGAGGTTGCCAGGAATAAATCCCGCTCCTATACCTTGGATTTTGTGTGGCGCAGGTTTGATTTCATTTCCAGCAAGTGCTTGAGCAATGACTGGCGACTCCGCAGGTTCAACCGCAACTGAGATGATAGCCTTGCCTTTTTGGCCCTTAATGTAGCGGCTTGTGCCCGTTAAAGTACCACCTGTTCCGACACCTGCAACGAACACGTCAATCTCACCATCAGTTGCATCCCAGATTTCCGGCCCTGTTGTTTTTTCGTGGATCTGTGGGTTGGCTGGGTTATTGAATTGCTGCAGCAACAAGTATTTTTCAGGATTGCTGGCAACAATTTCTTCTGCTTTAGCAATTGCGCCTTTCATGCCTTTCGCCGCTTCGGTGAGTTCAAGGTTGGCTCCTAAAGCTTTAAGCAGTTTACGGCGCTCTAAACTCATTGATTCAGGCATAGTAAGTGTCAACTTATAACCACGAGCAGCTGCAACAAATGCAAGAGCAACACCGGTGTTACCGCTGGTTGGCTCTACAAGTTCAACGCCAGGTTTCAGTGTGCCAGCTTTTTCTGCTTCCCAAATCATGTTGGCACCGATACGGCACTTCACGCTAAAGCTTGGGTTGCGCGCTTCAATTTTCGCCAGTACCTTACCTTTACTGACTTTGTTTAAGCGAACAAGAGGAGTGTTACCAATAGTCAGAGAGTTGTCTTCGTAAATTTTGCTCATTGCGATATTCCTTTATTACACACGTTATATGTGCCTGGCGGTCTGATAAGACACGTGAGTGGATACAGATGCAGAATAGGTGTTAACCTTAAAACGTAAAAGGATTAAAAAGTTATAACTTATAGAGGGATATGCAGGTTGAATCTCCCTCGCACCATCACTGCAGTTTGTTTTTAAATTCACCAACCCACATGGCTGTTGCACCGCATACAGCAACCGGCATGACGATTAAGTTAACAATGGGTATGGTGGTAAAAATCGACACTAAAACACCAAAGCTATATGCCTTGGTCTGTTTTTGTTTCAAATTGTGTCTCATCTGGTTAAAGCTCACTTTGTGGTTGTCAAATGGGTAGTCACAGTATTGTATGGCTAACATCCATGCAGTGAAAATGAACCACAGCAAAGGGCCTAAGGTTTGTCCTAAGGCAGGAATTAGGAGCAATAAGAACAAACCGATTGCTTTGGGTAAGGTATAGATTAATTTTCGCCACTCTCTTGCGAGGATACGTGGGATGTCTTTGACCATAGACCAGATGCCATCGCTGTTGATTGGAGCGCCAATTAATCTTTCTTCCACTTTTTCTGCGAGTAGCCCATTAAATGGTGCAGCGACGAAGTTAGCCAGCGTACTGAAGAAATAGGAGAACGTGGCTAAGATAGTGATCGCGAGCAATGGCCATAAAACGTAACTTAGCCAAGATAAAAAATCAGGGATTTGACCAATAAACTGTTCTATCCACGTATTGAGATGATTGAATAAGTAAAAAAGAGCGCTGCCGACGAGAATGATGTTGATGAGTAATGGCAGAATCACAAAGCGTCGAATGCCGGGGGTCAGTGCTAGCTCTAGACCAAAAAAGAAGTATCCAAAACCTGAACGTTGCTTAAGTGTCATACCGTTATCCATGTGAATATCTGTTAATCAATACTAAAAAGCTATTCTACTCAACCTGCCGAAGAAGAAAAGCGTGGTGAAAATCACATCATGTATTGAACTTCTCACATTAAGTTGTTCTAAATCGGTACAAACTTTTGGTAAAGTACCCCGATAGACCGATATAACCCACGTTGGTGACACGTTCAATTCAAGCTGGTAAAGCTGAGAATAACCATGCATCGAGAAACTGAGAGTGAAAAATGCAGGAATTGCGATTCGTACTCATAATTGTTGGCGCGCTAGCGATAGCCGCGTTGCTATTTCATGGTCTTTGGACCAGTAAGAAAGAAGGGAAGTCCAAGTTTGAGGATAAGCCTCTTGGTAAAATTGATGTTGATCACGATGATACACAATCTGCGACCCAGCGTTCATTTGCTCCGGAAGATGATTTCGAAATTATTCGCAAAGTACGTAAAGAGCCAGATTTTAGTGAAGCGGTTGACCCTCTCATTGACGGTTATTCACCAAGCTTTGAACCTGAAAATGTGCTTGATGAACTCGATGATGTGCCCTCAATATCGATGAAAACCGAATCCCCAAGTCTCAGTGAACAAGATGATGTCATTGCTGACGATAATCAAAAATCCGACGTTCAAGAAGCCGAAATGGAAGTTATTGTGCTGAATGTGCATTGTGCGGGAAATGATCCCTTTGTCGGCACTAAGCTTTTTGACAGTATGCAGCAAAACGGCCTTCTTTATGGTGAGCTGGATATTTTCCACCGGCATGCCGATCTGTCAGGTACAGGGAAAGTGCTGTTTAGTGTTGCCAACATGATGCAACCCGGTACATTGGCACATCATGATCCTGCGGAGTTTACTACTCGCGGTATCTCATTCTTCATGACACTGCCTTGCTACGGCGAGCCTGATCAAAATTTCAAATTAATGCTTAAAACCGCTCAGCAAATCGCCGATGATTTAGGTGGTAATGTATTGGATGATGCGCGTAATTTAATGACGCCAGATCGATTGGCTGCCTACCGACGCCAAATCCAAGAGTTTAAAAGCGCACGCAACGCGTAGAATAAACATCGACCATTAAGGGCTCCTAGTCGGAGCCTTTTTTCATGATCCGAGAGAATTATGATGCAAACAATAGAACACAAATTAAGCCAACTTCGTGAGACGCTGCATTATCATGCTGTACGTTATTATGTAGAAGATAACCCTGAAATTCCTGACGCTGAGTATGATCGTTTGATGCGTGAGCTGCTTGAGTTGGAATCGCAGTATCCGGAGTTAGTCACAGCGGATTCACCCAGCTTGCGTGTTGGAGGTAAGCCTTTAGAGGGTTTTGCCCAGGTGACTCATGAAATTCCAATGCTCTCTTTAGATAATGTGTTTGATGAGAAAGAGCTTGATGCCTTTCACAAGCGGATGCAAGACCGGATACCGAGTGCCCACTTTAACGCTTTTTGCTGCGAACCTAAGCTTGATGGTTTAGCCGTGAGTTTGCTTTACGATAATGGTGTGTTAGTACAAGCCGCCACGCGTGGGGATGGCGCGGTCGGTGAAAATATTACGGAAAACGTGCGAACGATCAGTGCTATTCCACTGAAGTTACAGGGAAAAGGGTGGCCCGTTCGTTTAGAAGTTCGTGGTGAAGTGTTCATGCCTAAAGCCGGTTTTGAGCGATTGAACCAACAAGCACTCAAAAAAGGTGAAAAAACCTTTGTTAACCCAAGAAATGCGGCCGCAGGGAGCTTGAGACAGCTCGACTCAAAAATCACAGCTCAAAGGCCGTTGAATTTTTATGCTTACAGTGTTGGTGTGATTGAAGGCGCTGAGTTAGCAAGCAGTCATTATCAGCGCTTTTTGCAGTTAAAAGGGTGGGGGCTGCCGATGTGCCCTGAAACACGTCTAGTCTCTTCAATGGATGAAGTGAAAGAGTACTACCAAAGTATCTTAACTCGTCGCGCCCAACTCGCGTATGAGATTGATGGCGTGGTGATTAAAGTTGATGATATTGAATTGCAACAAAAGCTCGGTTTTGTCGCGCGGGCACCTCGCTGGGCGATTGCTTATAAATTTCCTGCCCAAGAAGAAATAACGCTCCTGAACGATGTTGAATTTCAAGTGGGCCGTACTGGGGCTATTACACCTGTTGCGAAGTTAGAACCTGTATTTGTGGGGGGAGTCACCGTCAGCAATGCGACATTACACAACGCTGATGAAATTGAGCGCCTAGGCGTGAAAATTGGTGATAGCGTTATTATTCGTCGAGCAGGCGACGTTATCCCACAGATTGTTTCTGTGTTGTTAGACAGACGCTCTGATGCAGTGGTCGATATTGTTTTCCCGCAGTACTGCCCGGTGTGCAACTCTGACATTGAGCGTGTTGAAGGTGAAGCTGTCGCCCGTTGTACAGGGGGGTTAGTGTGTCAAGCTCAGCGCAAAGAAGCATTAAAGCACTTTGTCTCTCGCAAAGCGTTAGACGTGGATGGTTTAGGCGAAAAAGTGATTGAGCAGCTTGTTGATAAAGAGATGGTGAGCACGCCCGCGGACCTCTTCCGTCTAAAAGCAGGGCAGCTAACGGTGTTAGAGCGTATGGGACCAAAATCAGCACAAAATATCGTTAATGCACTGAATGCCGCCAAAATGACCACATTACCCCGTTTTTTGTATTCATTGGGCATACGTGAAGTCGGGGAAGCGACGGCGGCGAATCTTGCGCTCCATTTCGGGTCATTAGACAAAATTCGCCAAGCGACCCATGAAGAACTACTTGAAGTTCAAGATGTTGGAGTTATCGTTGCGAGTCATATCACATCTTTTTTTGAGCAAGATAAAAACCAACGGGTGATTAATGAATTGATCGAACTCGGTATCCAGTGGCCTAATATCGAAAAGCCGAGCCAAGATGCGATTCTCCCTTTACTTGGTAAAGTGGTGGTTTTGACGGGGGGCTTGTCGAAACTCTCTAGAAGTGATGCGAAAGCGGCGCTACAAGAGCTTGGCGCAAAAGTAACGGGAAGCGTCTCTAAAAACACCGATATACTATTTGCCGGAGAAACGGCCGGTTCAAAATTAGTAAAAGCGCAAGAACTAGGGATCGAAATTCGCAGCGAACAAGATTTGCTTGAGTTAATGAAAAGCTAATTTTTTAAGCATCCCTTCCTTCATAAAGCCTCAAAATTAATTTTGAGGCTTTATTTTTATCTCAAACCGCCACATTAAAATGTCCAGTAATTAGAAAAAAAGCCCTCATTTTCTTCGATGCCAATCAAGAAGAACTTTACTCTCTTTCAATTTATTATTGCGATGCACTTCAAGCTATTAGTGTAATTGTTTTTTTATCGTTTTGAAAATTAATGAGTTTTTTGTTTTTATATTTTGTTTTATGACTTATTAGATCTTGATCACTTACTTGGTCAAAGTTTGCCGTAGCTCATATTTTTTTAGATAAAAATTAAGTTCTCATTGATGTTTTCTGTTGCGAAGTTAGTCTAGTGAACATGGATACACGATGTGTATGCAGGAAAAGAGAAAATCAGAAAATTAATGACTAATTTAGGTTTTCAACATAGGAAATGATTTCTCCCTTCGGCGGCCAACTTAAGGGGGAAGTAAAAAACAGCTATATCTATTTTTAGGAGTTTTTCCATGGACAAAATGTTTAAACGTACTCTTTTAGGCGCTGCAGTTGCTATGGCTGCAGTTGGTTCAGCGCAAGCTGCTATTCCTCTAGCTGGTGATGCCGTTCAGTTTTACGGCCAAGCTGCAGGTTTTATTACTATCGCTTCTCCTGACAAAGGTGATGAATCTGTAACAGCAACCATCGAGTCCAGAATTGGTTTTCGTGGTGTAGTTGAGTTTGAAGATTTCGGACCAAATCTACTATGGCAGATTGAGGGTGGCAATGCAGGTCACGGCGGTTTTGATCCTGACACATCATGGACTCATAATGACAATGGTCAACTCGGTGCTCGTGATACCTACCTAGGCTTAGGTTTTGACGGTGTTGGGTCGTTCAAATATGGACGTCAGCTTGTTGCTGCGTACAACTATGTCGATTGGCCTCACTCAAACCCTGGTCTTGGTAACGTTTTTGACTGGAATAATGACATTGGTGCTGGATATCAAGACCGTGCTGATCATGTTCTACGCTTCGATTCTGAGAGCTTTGGTGGTTTTAACTATCAAATCACTCTAAGCGGCATGGAAAAAACAACTGACGCTGTAGTGGTGAGTATTGCTGGTTCTTATCAAGCAGGTCCAGTCAATCTACATGGCGGTTACTACACTCAAGCTGAATATACTGACGGCGCGGACAAGAAAGGTGATATCAACTACGCTATTCTTGGTGCAACCGCTGGTTTCGATGCATTTACTTTGACGGGTGCTGTAAAGTTAATGAATAATGACTTAGCAGATAAAGAGCAATTGGCTTATTCTGCAACAGCTCAGTATGTGAATAATTCTTGGGTGTATAAGTTGGGCGTTGCTGGCACAACAGATGCGAAAGAAAAAGGCACGAAACTTGCCGATACGGGAGACTTGGCAGTAACAGCTCGTTTGGGTTATTTGTTACCAAGCACTTATCTATTTATGGATTTACGTAATTATAAGATGAATGCTGCTGATGGTTTTGATAACAACCTTCTAATTGGTGCAGAATACTACTTCTAATTCGAAGTAAAGCTATTGCCTTATCTACTTATGAGTGAGCACCTTTTTTGGTGCTCACTTTATTTACAAGGAAATTATGATGAAAATTTGGTTAAAAGCACTTATGTTGAGTGCAATTGTGGTTCCATTTAGTAGTCTAGCTAAAGTTGAGGTAAGGCTGAGTGATGATGTCAATATATTGGCTGTAAATGGTGAAGAGATTGGGTTTAGAGTTAATAAGCTATCAAAACTAGAACTGGATAACGGAGTTAACCAACTGGTCGTTAGGGTTGCAAAGCTAGTCTCTAAATATGGTGAATTTGAGAAATTTAATTCACATCCTGTAGTGATTACTTTTGAAGCTGAGGATCAGACATTAGATATTGGAATTGAAGAGACGGTTAATACAGTTGTACAAGCTGAAGCATTTAATCAAAAACCGATATTCATTATTCGCTCTTCTAAAAATATTGAATATAAGCAAGATAAATTACCAAGGTTGGATGGAATAATTCGCGACTATAACAAAGAAATAATTATGTATAATCGCCAGAATAACATCAAACTTCCGACTGATGCATCCATCACTGATGCTAATGTTGATTTTCAAAATGACATTAAATCAAAGCCTGTTGAAATGGTTCAATATTGGTTTGCTGAAGCTGATGTTAACGATCGGAAAATATTTGAAAACTGGGCGTTTAGCAATCGAGATAACATTAGCCAACCTCTGACGGCAGAAAATAAGCCATTAGATATGCTAGGGTACTGGTATGAGAAAGCGAATAAAGCTGAGAAGTCTCAGATTCTGAGCTGGTTACTAAATCAATAATCAAGCTTGCGATTTATCGTTATAAAAGGCATGGTTAAATCATGCCTTTTAAGTATTACGCTTACTATGAATATTAGCCAAGTTTCTCAGTTAACAGCACTTACTGCTAAGTCCATTCGTCTTTATGAAGAGAAGGGGCTGATATCGCCGCCCCTTCGTTCAGAGAATGGTTACCGTCATTATCAACAAGCGCATATTGATGATCTTTTACTTATTGCGCGATGCAAGCGCGTTGGTTTTAGTTTAGAGGAATGTAAATCCTTACTCGCCCTTGCCAACGATCCGTACCGGACCAGTTTTGCAGTCAAAGAGAAAGCGCAAGAGAAGTTGAAACAAGTATCACAGAAGCTGGCAGAGCTTTCATTGATTAAGTTGCAACTAGAAGAGTGGATTACCGAATGTCCAGGCGACGGCGGTAGTGAATGCCCAATCATAGATAATTTGAAGGGGCAGTGTTGCCATAACGACTTGAACAAGTCAGTGTGAAAATGAGCTCATTAGCTAATGAGCTGTCGAGGCACACACTACAATTGGGCTGCCCATAAATGAAAAAACCAAAAGCAATTCATCACTTTTGGTTTTTATGTACTTTCTTACTGATGTTTACTCAATGAGGCTGGCTCTCTTTAGGCTCAACAATCAACACAATTCCTTCGACATCTACGACTTTAACCACAACATCGGCTTCTAGGTTTTGCTGGCATTTTGCTGTCCACGTCGTATCGCCGAGCTGCAATCGAAAAGTTGTCCCTTCTTGAACGCTCTCTTTAAGACGAGCTGTTTGTCCGATCAGCTGTTTCTGTTTCTGGTTCAGATCACGAGTCTCGTCACCATCGTGGTCTGATTTAAATTGTTTACGCCACCATAACCAAGTCGTGACGAGTGATAAACTTGCAAAAGCCATCCACTGCAGTTGCCAACTGATGGGGAGCATCGCAAAGATAAGGCCAACGATGAGTGCGGAAATACCTAACCAAAGAAAATACCCAGCAGTTCCAAGCAGTTCCAATGCAACAAGCACTAAGCCTAATGCGAGCCAGTGCCAATAATTCATTTGTTGTATTAGCTCTATCACGTTAGGCCTACTTATCTTGTGAGGATTTTAGGTTGAACATTTCAGCAATGCCAGCAACCGAACCCATCAACCCAGTTGCTTCTAATGGCAGCATGATGATTTTGCTGTTCTCTGCTTGACCAATGGCTTTAAGTGCTTCGGTATATCCTTGAGCGATAAAGTAGTTAACCGCTTGCATGTCACCTTGCGCAATCGCATTCGAAACCATCTCTGTCGCTTTGGCTTCTGCTTCAGCAGCGCGTTCACGTGCTTCTGCTTGAAGAATAGCCGCCTGCTTTTCACCTTCAGCTTTAAGTATTTCAGACTGCTTTTGGCCTTCGGCGCGTAAAATTTGTGCTTGACGTACGCCTTCGGCTTCTAACACTTCAGCACGTTTATTTCTCTCCGCTTTCATTTGCGCATTCATCGCTGCGGTTAAATCCGCTGGTGGTTGTACATCTTTAATTTCGATGCGAGTGACTTTTACACCCCAAGGGTTAGTCGCCTGATCGACTATCGATAACAATTTAGTGTTGATCATGTCACGCTGGCTGAGCATTTCATCCAGTTCCATCGAGCCCAGTACGGTACGCATATTCGTTAGAGTTAAGTTGCGAATGGCGTGTTGTAGTTCGCTAACTTCATAGGCGGCTTTCGCTGCATCAATCACTTGCACGAAGCAAACCGCGTCGATAACAACATTGGCGTTATCTTTGGATATCACTTCTTGTGCTGGGATATCAAGCACCTGTTCCATCATATTGATTTTTTGTCCGACGCGATCAATGAACGGAATAATGATATTTAAACCGGGGCGTAGGGTGTGTGTGTAACGTCCAAAACGCTCCACTGTCCAATTGCTCCCTTGTGAAACGGTTTTCACTGCAGAAAAGATAAATGAAATAACGACGAATACAAATATGCCAACGGCGACGAGTGAATCAATAGCCATAACGGTTCCTTTTAAGTATTAAATAATCCTAATGTTGATGTTCCTTTCTCTATTGAAACGGCCGCTGTGTTAGCTAAGTTCGTTCACCCCAATCATAGGGCTTATTGTGCTTATGGGGATGAACTCACTTGCCGACTGCCAGTATCTCCAAGTCATTTGGATATAGGAGCGATTCTCATCAACGTTTGAGCTTTGCTATTGATCATTCTCTATCAGTTATCGATATGGAACAAATGAAATAATGAGATTTGATACTGGTTTTTTAACAATCAAAGCAGAACGTTTCCAGTTTAATTGCTTGATATTATTAATATAATAGTGAATACAGCTTTCTGCGATAGAGACTTGCCACACTATTTCCTTGTCCAAGAGCACTTAAAATGTCCATAAACACTTTTTTGAGCCCGCCATCGAGGCAATTGAGGTCGCTTTGTAAAAATGACAATAACAGCTCGAGAGCTTCTTCATTACGGTTAACTTGATGATATTGAAGCGCTAACTCACTTGCTATGTGAGCGTTGTTTGGCTCAGCGGAAAAAATCTCTTCTAATGCTTGAATCTCTGGGCTGTCAGCGGCTTGCTTGTGCAGCTCCAGTTTGGCGATTAAGCCTTTGTAGTAACCATCTTGATACTCTAGTGGGATGCGTTCCAGTTCTGTTTCTGCCGCTTCATACTGCTGAGTTTCCAGAAACACATCAGCGAGGGCCAGTTTGACCTCTGCTTTTGCTTTCATATCGTCAGGTAGACTTAGTAGCAAGGGTAGTGCTTGCGAATGTTGTGTTTGCTCTATCAGCGTTAAGGCTTGCTGTAGCGAAACTTCATCGTGGCTTGGCAAATGTTTGTTTAACATTGTATTCACTGTTTCTATGGTCTGAGCACCTGCTAAACCGTCGACCGCTTGACCATTAATAAACAGAGCGATTGTTGGCAGGGCTTGAACACCAAATTGTGCTGCCACTTGCTGTTCTTGTTGGCAGTTGAGAATAGCCAAGGTGAATGCGCCACTGTGTTGTTGCGCTACGCTTTGTAATTCAGGAATGAGTTGTACGCTCTCTTGATTCATGGGTGCCCAAAAATAAAAGAGAATAGGAGTCTCAACTGAGCGTTCGAACACCTCTCGAAAGTTGTGCTGATTGACCTCAACGATGTAAGGTGATTGCATGATATTTTCCTTGCGATAATCAAGTTTATAGTCTTAGAAATAGGGGTGAAAATTGGAATATCAAGGGCAAATAAAAAACGCTACCGTTAAAGTAGCGTTTTTTATCTCTCAAAGAGAGGGCAAGCAAAGGTGTCTATAATATTAAAAATAGTGTCAGCGCAACACCGACACTGAGCCAATTTAATTGGTGTAATGTCATATTCGTCGTACCACATGTAACGCTTTATATTGGATTAACTGGGATATCCAGAGTTGTATCATGTCACATGAATGTTACGAATTAATGACAATTAAGTTGGTTGTGCTACTTTATGCAACCGTCGGTTTATCCACTGATAAGTATCGCTTTTGTCATTATCGTATACCTTGCTATTCACAAAAAATATAGGCCAGTTTTGGTTAAGCACGATGTTGTAATATATTTTTCAACGCAGGTTCTAGGTGTGAAAACTGGAAGTGAAATCCTAGCTCGGTTAGCTTTTTAGGTTTTGCTCTAATACTGTCAAACAGTAAAACAGCCGCTTCACCCATTGCAAGGTTTAGAACCCATTTGGGAGTGAATAGTATGTGTGGTCGACGTAATGTTTTCGCCAATAGCTGGCTAAAATGCTTATTAGGTACGGGATGTGGAGCACAGAGGTTAAAAGCACCTTGTGCATGTGGCGTGTCTAATAAATAGGCTATCGCTCGTGCCATATCTAATAAGTGGATCCATGGCATATACTGCTCACCCTTACCAAGAGGGCCGCCCAAGCCTAAACGGTAAGGTGGCAGCATTTTCTTTAAAGCACCACCATCGCTAGCGAGCACTATCCCCGTACGCAATAGGCACACTCTAGTTTTTTCTGATTGCGCTTGGAGGGCGATGCGCTCCCATTTTTCGCAAACTTGATGAGGAAAACTTTGTTGGTGCACATGTAATGTTTCATCAAACGGATGAGACTGTTGGTCACCATAATAGCCGACGGCCGAGCCACTGATGAAAACGGAGGGTGGTTCAGTACTGGCATGGATGAGTTCAACTAACCGCTCTGTTATTTCCCATCGACTAGCGCAAATGATCGCTTTTTGCTGTTTGCTCCAACGTTTGTCGGCGATCGGTTCTCCTGCAAGATTGATAATGGCGTCAAATTGATTCGCGTCTTTTAAACTCGCTAGGGAGGTCAGGTAGGTGATACTACCTTTGTCTACATGGGCGAGCTGCTGCTTAGCTCGCTCTATATCGCGCGTGAGGAGGTAGATATTGTGCGTGAAAATCTGTTTCATCAGCTCTTTACCGATAAAGCCAGTCCCTCCCGTTAATAGTATTTTCATGTTTCTACCTCATTGGTCTGTGCGATATCACCTAAATGGTGGTGATGAGAACGATAGCCATGTTGGTTAAGTGACGATGCTTGTTTGCCATCTAACCTAATATAGGAAACTTATTTAGCATACGTGAATTGTTCGTGGTGATAAATGACAATGTTTATCCATAACTCAAGATGACGAAGTGTGCTGAAATTCGTACAATCTGTAGCTCCAAAATACGGAGATAAAAGTATGAAGTTGTTTTTTGCTTCGGATTTACACGGTTCACTGCCTGCTACTGAAAAAGTGCTCAGTCTATTTGAACAGTCAGGTGCAGACACTTTAGTACTGCTAGGAGACCTTTTAAATCATGGTCCGCGTAATCCTATACCTGATGGGTATAATCCGACCGCAGTGGCGGAGTGCTTGAATCGATGGGCGCCGCATATTGTGGCGGTCAGAGGCAATTGTGATAGCGAAGTCGACCAAATGCTGCTCGACTTTCCGATGATGATGGATTTTTGTTGGGTAGTTTTGGAGTCAGGAACTCGTTTTTTCTTAACGCATGGCCATCAATATAATGCTCAAAATAGGCCACCATTAAAAAAAGGTGATGTTTTGATCCATGGCCACTCGCACATCCCGATGGCGCAAGGTCAAGATGATGTCATTATTGTCAACCCGGGGTCCGCGACCTTTCCACGTAATGAATTTCCCCCAAGCTACGCTATTTATACGGATGGATTATTTCAAGTAATGGGGCTAGAGGGGCAAGGACTGGCGCAATATCGTTTAGCGACTAGTTCTTAAACCCGTCGCTATCTGATTTACCTGTTGTCTGAATGACCCAGATCTCGCTCTGGGTCAATGATATCTCGGACTCGTTGCTTAAGAACCTTTGCTTCAGGGAAACCACCATCATGTTTACGTTCCCAAATACGTTGTCCATTGCACATGATTTCAAATCGTCCCCCTGTATCAGGGTAGAGACGCACAGATTCAATTTCTTCACTAAAAGTATGCAGTAACTCTTGGCTTAGCCAAGTGGCTCGAAGCATCCAATTACATTGGCGGCAATAGTAGATCTCAATATTGGCTTTTTCCATGGTATACCTTTTGTGAAGAAGTAAGGGCCATACGCAACAAAGGATCTTTTCGACCCTTCATTGAAGTTACAGATTACTCGATGGCTAATTGATAAACAGCACTGTCGAACCATGGCTTAGGCTGGTGAGCAATAATGTTTTTTCATTGACGACATCAATACGTCGACTTTGTTGAGCATCCATCTTGAAAAATTGAGTAATCAATTCTAGTTGCTCAGGGGTAAAATCCTTACTTTGACTAGAACTAATGTTTTTAAATTCTCTAGGCGATATCAATAAGTAGCTATCACTGATATCCCAGGTGCCGGTTTCTGAGATATTAATGAAACTTTCACTTTCACCACCCACGGCGAATAACTTCACATTTGACATTCTAATATAAGTACCGTTAGGTAAATATTTTACATTCGAATTGACATCAACCCGACGGATTGGCCCAACAGAATCATTCTGTTGACTGTGTTTTACCACAGTGACCATTTTAGATTGCCATTCTTGCGCCGTTAGGATTTGTTCTATTTTTAAATCACTGCCCCAGTATAACCAACTACTGAATAGTGCAGAGATAGCTAAGATGAGGGTTGCCACTTTTGGATTCATATTTATGCCCTTATTTACACACGTTGGCCAAATCATCTTGGTTAGCTAAAATTCGTAAAGTGACATTTTCACCCGAGAACTCAGAACTATGGATGTAATTCAATACGAGCTGATTATTTTGACCACCAGTCGCAATCACCTGCTTAGGTGCCAGTTCTCCAGTATGTGATTCATTGTATTTTTTTACGCATTTTTCAATAGAAGGTAACCATTTGTTTAGGTCTGGATGATTGATGGGCGTATTCACAACTATGTTGTTATAAACCGCAATCTGTTTAAATTTTGATTGTGCAGGGCTAGTCAATAGGAGAGCCAGGATAGGTAAGAAAAGAGCCACAACCAACATCAATTTGCTTTGCAGTGTTACCTTTTCTTTCCCTATTTTTACTTTCGCGAGTGGATCTGTCGTCACGGTTCGGGATGTTGTCTCTTCGGGTTGCGAAGTGGTATCCGCGTCAATGTCTTGGATAGACTCACTGGCCAGTAACGGTTCCTCTTCAGGCTCGTTGGTGGTGTTTTTTTGTGAGTAGGGGGTTGCTCGAGTCACCGAGGCGATCATTTGATAACCTCGTTTCGGCACGGTTTTGACAAATTCTGGTGATTTGGTTTGATCTTTCAACATCTTACGAAGTGTTGAAATCGCTTGAGTTAAGCTTGAGTCATCAACTTCAAAACCTTGTTCACGCCAAACAAACTCATGCAGCTCATGGCGTGTAATGACTTCATTTGGGCGTTCACAAAGTAGCAGTAAAATTCGACTTTCGTTACTACCAAGGCGAACAGCCTCTTGTTCGTTTTCTTGTTCAAGCAAAGAGTTACTATTGGGATCAAACGTGAATCGGTTAGCAAGGATGAATTTTGTGCCTATGTTACTCATGATAATCTTCTTATTGTTGGCATGTTTAACCGTCCATCAACCTAGCCTGCTTGGGGAAGCAATTGATGAAACATTATGCTAGTTTTTATTTTCTTTGATAAAAATTACGGCAAGCATAATCAAAATAAATGAAAAAAACAGTGTTTTTATGATTATTGACCTTGAATTTACAATTGCCAGCCTCATCTTACTAGCAAATCATCCTTGGTTGCACACTCTGTGTGTGAATGAAAATAACTCAGATGTTATGGAGCTAGTATGAGCGAAACGGCTACTATCAATAAAGAAACTCGTGGTTTTCAATCTGAAGTCAAACAGTTACTTCATCTTATGATTCACTCTCTTTATTCCAATAAAGAGATCTTCCTTCGCGAATTAATTTCAAATGCCTCTGATGCTGCGGATAAACTTCGTTTTCAAGCGTTGTCTAATGCCGATTTATATCAAGGTGATGCCAACTTAGGCGTTAAATTATCGTTTGATACCCAAGCGAATACGCTGACCATTTCAGATAACGGTATTGGTATGAGCCGCGAAGATGTCATTGAACATCTCGGTACGATTGCAAAATCCGGCACAGCGGAGTTTTTCTCTAAACTATCCCAAGATCAATCTAAAGACTCTCAGCTTATCGGTCAGTTTGGGGTGGGTTTTTACTCGGCCTTCATCGTCGCAGATGCGGTCACTGTAAGAACTCGCGCTGCGGGTTTACCTGCTAACGAAGCGGTTCAATGGTATTCACAAGGTGAAGGTGAATATACAGTAGAAAGCATTAATAAAGAGTCTCGTGGAACCGATATCATTTTGCACATGCGAGAGGAAGGCAAAGAGTTCCTTTCTGAATGGCGTCTGCGTGATGTGATTTCTAAATATTCAGACCACATTGGAATTCCAGTTTCTATCCAAACCAAGGTTCGTGATGACGAAGGTAATGAGACTGAAGAGACCCAGTGGGAACAAATCAACAAAGCACAGGCGTTGTGGACGCGTTCTAAGTCAGAAATCAGTGATGAAGAGTATCAAGAGTTCTATAAACACGTTTCCCATGATTATGCTGACCCACTGGTGTGGAGCCATAACCGTGTAGAAGGTAAAAACGATTATACCAGCCTACTTTATATTCCAGCGAAAGCACCTTGGGATATGATGAATCGTGATCATAAATCAGGCTTGAAACTTTATGTTCAGCGTGTATTTATCATGGATGATGCTGCGCAATTTATGCCGTCCTACTTGCGCTTTGTCCGTGGTTTAATCGACTCAAACGATTTACCGCTTAATGTTTCACGCGAGATTTTACAAGATAACAAGGTGACTCAATCATTGCGTAATGCTTGTACCAAGCGTGTATTGACCATGCTTGAACGTATGGCGAGCAATGATGCTGATAAATATCAAACCTTCTGGAAAGAGTTTGGTTTGGTACTCAAAGAGGGGCCTGCAGAAGATTTTGCTAATAAAGAGAAGATCGCCAGCCTATTGCGCTTCGCCTCGACCGAGGTTGACTCAGCAGAGCAAACGGTTAGTTTAGCGGCTTATGTTGAACGGATGAAAGAGGGGCAGGATAAAATCTACTACCTCACCGCTGATAGCTATGCAGCGGCCAAAAATAGCCCACACCTAGAGCAGTTTAAAGCCAAAGGTATCGAAGTTATTTTAATGTTTGATCGCATTGATGAGTGGTTGATGAACTACCTCACTGAGTTTGATGGAAAAATGTTCCAATCCATCACCAAAGCAGGGCTAGATCTGAGCCAGTTCGAAGATGAAGCGGAAAAAGAGAAGCATAAAGAGACTGAAGAAGAGTTTAAATCGGTGGTTGAACGTACGAAGCAGTACCTTGGCGATCGTGTCAAAGAGGTTCGAACTACTTTTAAACTGGCAAGTACTCCAGCGGTTGTTGTGACCGACGATTATGAGATGGGTACGCAGATGGCAAAATTGCTTGCTGCGGCTGGTCAACCGGTACCAGAGGTGAAGTATATTTTGGAACTTAACCCTGAACATGCGTTAGTGAAACGGATGGCCGATGAAGCGGATGAGCAAGTATTTGGTCGCTGGGTTGAAGTTTTACTAGGTCAAGCGACGCTTGCTGAGCGTGGTTCGATGGAAGATCCGTCACAATTCTTAACCGCAATTAATCAGCTTTTGACTAAGGTTGAATAGCTAACTGGCTAACAAAAAGCTCGCAACTGCGAGCTTTTTGCTTTGAATAGCGATTCTCTGCTGAGAACGAGCGATATTTTAGGCAAACTTGCAGCGAACATCCGGCCAAGATTATATTCTTTAGTCTTAATCTGGTTAGTCGCTTAAATTTGTATGTTAGAATGCATCGCTTGAATGCGATCGGTAAGCTGTGTATGTTGCTCGCCGAATTATTATTCACTCATCTCATTACCGTTATACCGAAACTTACCGTTGGTTTTAAGTCTCATCTGGTTGTGAGCTTCGGTATAAATCATAATTTTCTAAAGAGGATTAAACATGCGCATCATTCTTCTAGGTGCTCCCGGTGCAGGTAAAGGCACTCAAGCTCAATTCATCATGGAGAAGTACGGTATTCCACAAATCTCTACTGGTGATATGTTACGTGCTGCGATTAAAGCAGGTACTGAACTTGGCAAAAAAGCGAAATCAGTGATTGATGCTGGTCAACTTGTTTCTGATGAAATCATCCTTGGCTTAATCAAAGAACGCATCACCCAAGCTGATTGTGAAAAGGGCTTTTTACTCGATGGTTTTCCTCGCACGATTCCTCAAGCTGATGGCTTAAAAGCAATGGGTATTAATGTTGACTATGTGATTGAGTTTGATGTTGCCGATGACGTTATTGTTGAGCGTATGGCGGGACGTCGTGCTCACTTGGCTTCTGGTCGTACCTACCACGCCATTTACAACCCGCCAAAAGTGGAAGGTAAAGATGACGTAACAGGTGAAGATCTTGTCGTTCGTGATGATGACAAAGAAGAAACCGTTCGTGCTCGTTTAGGTGTTTACCACGAGCAAACAGCGCCACTGATCACTTACTACGGTAAAGAAGCACAAATGGGTAATACGAAATACCTAAAATTTGATGGCACTAAGCCAGTTGCTCAAGTTAGCGCTGATATTGAGAAAGCATTAGCATAATTGGCTCAGTATAGGCTTGTTAACTTTGTTATAGTGAAAGCGACCTAAAGGTCGCTTTTTTTATGAACTTTCCTACCGCAAATTCGTACTCAATAATTAACAATGAAATGGATGAATGGAAGTAATGCAAAATAATCAAAAACAGGGTGTGCTATTGGTTAACTTGGGAACGCCGAGTGAACCGACGGCATCGGCAGTAAAACGATTTTTAAGCCAATTTTTACATGACCAGCGTGTGGTTGATATGAGTCGTTGGATCTGGTGTCCATTATTACATGGTGTGATTCTTCCGCTGCGAGCCCCCAAGGTTGCTAAGTTATATCAATCTGTTTGGATGGAAGAAGGCTCTCCTTTGATGGTGTACTCTAAACGCCAAGTGCAAGCGTTAGAACAGTATCTCGGTACACCAGTGGAACTTGGTATGACCTATGGTTCACCAAGCCTTTTAGAGGGTATCAACACATTATTGGAGCGTGGTGTTGAAGAGATTGTGGTGCTGCCTCTGTACCCTCAATATTCTGGTACTACTACGGCTGCCGTGTTTGATGGCCTTGCCAAAGCGATGAAACGTATCCCTGTGACGCCCAATTTACGTTTTATTCGTGATTATCATAATCACCCTGCTTATATACGATCTTTGGCGAGTAAAGTCCGTGACTCTTGGCAACGTAACGGGCAAGGTGACTATTTGCTTTGTTCCTACCACGGTATCCCTAAGCGATATGCCGATAACGGTGATATCTACCCACAGCACTGCCAAAAAACCACAGAACTTTTGGCACAAGAACTTGGTTTGAATGCTGACCAAATCGGTATGACCTATCAGTCTATTTTTGGACGTGAAGAGTGGCTACAGCCTTATACGGATAAAACATTAGAGGCTCTGCCAAGCCGCGGTATTAAAAAGTTGGATATCATCACACCCGCCTTCTCGGTGGATTGTTTAGAAACCCTAGAAGAGATAGCTGAGCAAGGTAAAGAAACCTTTATACATGCTGGTGGAGAATTGTTTACCTACATTGAGTGCCTAAATGATTCGGCAATGCATATAGAAATGATGGCTTCCTTAGTTAAGCGCTGATGAGTTGAATTCTTTTCTGGTACAAAAACGGTCACTATAGCGTGACCGTTTGTCATTATTATTCTTGAATTACCACTAGGTATATTTGAAGCTAAACCAACTGAGCTTGTTGCTCCTCAATTTCTTCAGCGTAGCTTGTGGCTCTTTCTGCACCGTGCATCCAACGAACGAGCGTGTTAGAGCACAACAGTAAAATGACGCCGCCAATGGTTGCTGTTACTGCAATACCGCTGAAGATAGCCATCGCACCAAGCTCTCCCACATGAGAACCTACATGGCCTGCTACATAATTCGCGATTGCGTTACAACCGAACCATGCTCCCATCATTAATGAAGCAAGGCGTAGTGGGGCTAGTTTAGTGACAAGCGATAGACCAATTGGTGATAGACACAGTTCGCCCAAGGTATGGAAGAAGAAGGCACCGACAAGCCATAGCATTGATGTTTTTACGGTAGTGTCACCACCTTGCTCCATAACCGCACCAACCATGCATAGGAAGCCTAGGGCTAAGAAGAACATCGCTAATGCAAACTTCATTGGCGAGTTTGGTTCACGCTTACCTAATTTTACCCATAATACGGCTAATACAGGGGCAAGAGTAATAATGAAAAATGGATTTAACGATTGGAACCAAGCCGCAGGTATCTCAAAACCGCCCATCATACGATCAGTGTATTGCTGCGTGTAAATGTTCATTAAACCACCAGCTTGTTCGAAACCCGCCCAGAAAACAATAGTAAACAAACTCATCACAAGGATAACTTTGATACGATCTACTTCTGCTTTCGTTAGTGGTTCTTTATTTGCTGATTTTTTCAGTTTTAGATCGCGCTTAGCTGCTGGTTCGCGGCCAATATTACCAAGCCATGATTGAGCCATTGCCATTTGCATCACAAGGCTGATCAGCATACCAATACCAGCGGCCACAAAACCGGCTTTCCAACCAAATGAGTTAGTAACTGAACCAGAGATCACACCAGCAAGTAGCGCACCTAAATTGATCCCCATGTAGAAGATGGTGAACGCGCCATCACGACGGTTATCACCTTCATTATATAGGTCACCAACCATTGTTGAGATATTGGGCTTAAATAGACCGTTACCACAGATAAGCAGTGCAAGGCCTAAATAGAAAGTGTGTAGAGAGCCAATGCCTAGCACATCTGCAGGCAGTGCCAGCGTAAATTGGCCAATGGCCATTAACGCTCCACCCAATAAAATAGAACGGCGTTGCCCAAGGTAGTTATCTGCAAGGTAACCACCAATAAGCGGTGTGATGTAGACTAGCCCTGTATAGGTGCCGTAAAGATCGAGAGCATCTTTAGTCGACCAACCTAGACCGCCATTCATCGTTGCGTCTGTAAGATAAAGTACCAAAATGGCGCGCATCGCATAATACGAAAAACGCTCCCATAGCTCTGTGCCAAAAAGTAAAAATAGGCCCCTTGGGTGCCCAAAGTATTGATGTTGGTTTGTCATAAGAATTATTAGTATTTGAGATGAGAAAAATTGTGCTTTAGATATACATGGGCTTTTAGCGTATCGCAATGAGTAAAATCAGTATTTTATTCTGGTATTATTAACTAACTCATTGTTTTTAAAATGCATGTCTATCAATGCTCAAAGTTTTGTTGCGTTATGAAAACTTATCTTTCATTACTGATTATTTGAATTTGCCTTGTTCGGACATTAAGGGTTTATTTTTGTGTTCAGTTTATTAGCCGTTTATTGAGGAGGAGGATGGTGTTAGGATTCAAGAAAAAGAAAAGCAGTAGCTAGGAATAAAATGAAACGTTGGTATTTGTTGTATTGTAAACGTGGCGATCAGAGGCGTGCTAAAGCACACCTTGAAAACCAAGGTGTCGAATGTTTCTACCCAGAAATTGAACTAGAGAGAATTCTTCGGGGTAAGCGGCAAGTTGTCAAAGAGCCACTTTTTCCCTCCTATATGTTCATTTACTTTGATTTTGAAATTGGCCCAACCTTTACTAGTGTGCGCTCTACTCGCGGTGTGGTTGATTTCATCCGATTTGGTTCACATCCGAAGGAGTTGGACAGTGATTTGATCGAGGAATTGAAGTTACTCGACCAGTTAAAATTACCGGTAGCATCGTTCAATATTCCAGAAAAAGGGCAGGTAGTTCGACTTAAGGGTGGGCAGTTCTCAGGAATTGATGCCATTTACCAAGAGCCCGATGGTGAGACGCGATCGATTATGCTGGTTAAAATGATCAGCCAAGTGATACCGATGAGCATTGATAATAAACATTTAGAATTAGATTCGTGATTGACTCTCTACAGTAAGCTCTTTAGACAAATAAAAGGCGCATTTTGCGCCTTTTATTTGCTTTATTAGCCAGCGTTTTGGTTAGTACGCTTCATTATGCACCGCTTTGACAGCTCGGCCTGACGGGTCAATACAATTTTTAAAGGATTCATCCCACTCTATTGCTTTGGCGGAAGAACAAGCTACAGAAGGACCTCCAGGAACGCATTGTGCAGCAGACTCTAACGGGAACAGCTCTTCGAAGATCTCGCGGTAAACATACCCTTCTTTTGTCGCTGGAGTATTATATGGGAAGCGGTATTTTGCTGTTTCCATCTGTTGATCGGTAACTTTTTCTTCAGCAACACTCTTTAGTGTGTCAATCCAGCTATAGCCCACACCATCGGAAAATTGCTCTTTTTGACGCCAAGCAATCGAGGCTGGCAGATAATCTTCAAAGCACTCACGTAGAATGTGTTTTTCCATCTTGCCATTGCCACACATTTTGTCAGCAGGGTTAAGCCTCATTGCAACATCAATAAACTCTTTGTCTAGGAAAGGAACGCGTCCTTCCACTCCCCAAGCCGCTAAAGATTTATTAGCGCGAGCGCAGTCAAACAAGTTCAACGCCAGCAGTTTACGCACCGTTTCTTCGTGGAATTCTTGCGCGTTTGGTGCTTTGTGGAAGTATAAGTAACCACCGAAGATCTCATCCGCTCCTTCGCCGGAAAGTACCATTTTGATACCCATGGCTTTGATTTTTCGCCCCATCAAATACATCGGAGTAGAGGCTCGAATTGTCGTCACGTCATACGTTTCAATATGGTAAATAACATCACGAATAGCATCTAAACCCTCTTGGATGGTATAAGTCATTTCGTGGTGTACAGTGCCAATTTTTTCAGCAACTTCGCGAGCCGCTTTAAGGTCTGGGGCACCGTCTAAACCCACCGCAAAAGAGTGAAGCTGTGGCCACCATGCTTCTGATTGTTCATCATCTTCAATTCGCATTGCAGCGTAACGTTTCGCAATGGCTGACGTAATTGAAGAGTCCAATCCTCCAGAAAGCAAAACACCATAAGGTACATCTGTCATCAGTTGGCGCTTCACGGCCGCTTCTAATGCTTGTTTTAGCTCTTCTTTACTGCTGCTATTGCCTTGGACTGCCGCATATTCATTCCAATCTCGAATATAGTAGCGTTGTGCACCTGCCTCTTTCGAGCTGTAGTAACTACCAGGAGGAAATTCACTGATAGTTTTGCAAATGCTTACCAAAGCTTTCATTTCGGATGCAATGTAGTAGTTACCGTGTTCGTCATGGCCTTGGTAAAGAGGAATGATACCAATATGGTCACGCCCGATGAGGTACTCATCTTTTTCTTCATCATAGAGCACAAAGGCAAAGATGCCGTTGAGTTCTTCAAGCAGCGCGGCACCCATGTCTGCATAAAGCGCTAATATCACTTCACAGTCAGAGTCGGTTTGAAAATCGTATTTACCTTGGTAACGAGCACGAATTTCTTTGTGGTTATAAATCTCACCATTGACCGCTAATATGTGCTTTTTATTTGGGCTGTAAAGTGGTTGTGCGCCGCTGTTTAAACCGACAATAGAAAGGCGCTCATGAGCCAAGATTGCTTTTTCTGAAGCATAGATGCCAGACCAGTCAGGGCCGCGGTGACGCATTTTTTTAGACATCTCTAGCGCTATTGGGCGTAACGCTGTTGCATCACTTTTAATATCAAGAATGCCAAATATAGAACACATACAACTTCCTTTTGATGATTTTTAATCTGTTGGACCTAATTTGCCATTCTGGTTAAAAAAAGCAACCATATGGTGTCGTTAATATCACATAAGATGCATCTTGGTGAATTTTATTTAATTAATGTGCGCTTTGTATGAATTTTTTCTATTTGTTTTCTATTTTTGAGCGGTGGTGGGTAAATTATGCCCAACTAAGCTCTGGGGCCGTATTGAGTTGGGCATAGAAATGACAATGTTTTACCTAAAAATTGCGATGGCTTACCTAGACATTATTACGGTTTAGTAAAATTAGGTTGGAGCTGTTTACATACGTGACGGGCAAAACCGCTACCCGCTTCGCTATAAATGTTGAATGCCGCATCAACACCACTTTCCAATAGTGATTCCAATTGGTCTGGGTATTCGGCGATGGCTGCGATTTGTCCTTTAAAACTACGGTGTTGTAACTGCGATAGCGCGATTTGATTACCCTGATGATGCGGCATAGCAAGCAGTACGAGTTTTACATTACCAGTGTCTAGAATACGCTCCCAAAAATCAGGGTCGGTTGCATCACCAGCAATAACATTGCGCCCTTGTGAGCGATGATCATGAGCAACTTCTTCTCGGACTTCTATGCCTAAACTTATTTTGCCATAACGAGAGCGCAACTCATCATATGCACCGGTACCGATGCGGCCCATCCCTAATATGAGTACCTGAGCATGGCCTGGATTAATTAATTGATCTTTGGTGTTGAGTTTTTCAGCGGCATGTTCTTTGAGCCATTGCCGTGAATGTTGATAGAGTTCATGGCCTTTACGGCTTATTGGGGCTGCGATTACAAATGAAATGGATACCGCAATGGCCAGTGCGACCAATATGTCACCCGACATCCATCCCATTTTGAAAGCAAGCCCCCCCACAATCAGTCCGAATTCACTGAAATTGAATAAAGACAAGGTGGCTAACAATGAGGTTCTCACTCGGAATTTAAAGCGGTTGAGTACCCAAAAATAGAGGATACCTTTGATGGGAAGCAGCAGTAAGAGCAACAATGCGAGCGCAAACCCAGTCATTGTGGGCTGTTCTGATAGTCCAATGTTGAGGAAAAAGCAGACGAGAAACAGCTCTTTTAGATTAAAGAGTGATTTTGACAACTCAGATGCTTTGCGATGGCCTGCTAGCAGCATGCCTAAAATCAGAGCACCAAGATCGGGTTTCATCCCAACCAATTCAAATGATCCTGCTCCGACCACTAAGGCAAAAAATATACCAAACAGAACAAGCATTTCACCGTGACCAACCCAGTCGAGCAGTTTGTAAAATAGTGGTCGCATAAAGGGTAGGATCAATAAAGTGGCAGCGTACCAATGAGGAAGTTTTCCTGTCGAGACGGTTAAAAATATGACAGCAAAGATATCTTGCATCACAAGAATACCGATGGCGATAGTGGCGTATGTCGCGTTCATTTCTCCTTTCTCTTGCAGTGATTTCACCGCAAAAACAGTACTGGAGAATGACAAAGCAAAACCAAGCAGAACTAATTGTTCAATTGACATGGAGGCCAGAGAGCTAACCCCTAAATATTTGAATATCAATAAAGCAATGCTGAAAATCCCTGTCGAAAGGAGGTTATGAACCGTGGCACCAGCCCAAATCTCTCTCGCAAGTAAGGTTTTAATCTCTAGCTTAAGTCCAATTGTGAACAGCAATAAGGTAACCCCTAGATCGGCTAGGGTCAGAATGGTATCGCTGCTGTGGTAGCCAGCAGCATTAAGGCCAAACCCAGCAACTAAAAAGCCAACCAACGGAGGTAAATTGCATTTCAAGGCAATAAACCCTGCGAAAAAAGCCGTTGAAATTAGGATAAGTTCCATAAATTCCTTTAGTAATGCTTTGGTTTAAAAATAATGTTTTGGTTGTAAAAAAGGCTGTGTCATGACGACACAGCCTTTTATTATAATTCAATCGGTTGCTTAATCGCCAAGTAATTTTTGAAGTAAAACACCATTTAACATTGCCCGTTTAATCATAGCAAATGCACCTATGGTTGGTTGTTTATCAATCTGCGACGCGACTATGGGTAAATTGGTGTGGAAAGTTTTGAGTGATTGATTCTCTACATTTCGTTGAATCGCGGGGAATACGATCTCTTGAGCGGCTGTAATTTGACCTGCAATTACCACTTTTTGTGGGTTGAACAAGTTAATGGTCATCGCTATGGCTTTACCGAGTTGATTACCCACTCGAATTAAGCTCTGTTTTGCTAGCTCATCACCGAGATTGGCGTGCTCACATACATCATTGATGGTAATGCTCTCTATATTCGCTAGGCTAGATTCATAGCCCTGAGCAATCAGTTTTTTAACACGAGATATAATAGCCGGGTTTGCGGCTACCGTTTCTAAACAGCCGAAATTTCCGCATTGACACTGTTCGCCGAGTGGGTCGATTTGGATATGACCAATTTCACCCACGTTACGGTTATAGCCTAGGAATACTTGACCATTGACGATAATGCCAGCCCCAGTTCCTCGGTGAACGCTGACTAGGATAGAGTCTTGACAGTCTTTGCTGGCACCAAAATAATGTTCGGCAAGCGCCATACCGCGCACGTCGTTGCCAACAAAACATTCAACATGAAAATTATCACGAATGATGTCACCTAAAGCGAGTGCATCAATAGCAATGTTGGGCATGTACTCTACGACACCCGTTTCTGGGTTGACTAAGCCGGGTAGGGCAATACCAATGGCAATGAACTGTTCGATTCGCTCTTGCTGTTGTTTGATAAAGGTATTGAGGTGGAAAAGGAGTCCCTCAATTAATTGTGTTTGGTGAGAATAGTGAAACTCGTGATAGTCCGACGCGAGTTCTTTGCCCCCTAAATTATACAGGCTGAGCTGAATGTAATCTCGACCTAAACGTACGGCGACAGAGTGAAAAGGGGCGACTTCGGTTGTTAAGGAGATGGCTCTACGTCCGCCAGTAGAGGCTTGTTGTGCGACCTCTTTAATGAGGCCGCGTTCTAGAAGTTGGCGGGTTATTTTTGTAACACTTGCTGGAGCAAGTTGGCTCACATCGGCAACTTGAATACGAGATATCGGACCTTGTAGGTCGATCAATCGGTACACTGCTGCGCTGTTGAGTTGTTTGACTAAATCTACGTTACCTATTTGTCCGCCATTCATTATCAATTGTGCTCGTATTGTCCGTTAACAACCGTCGCCTGAACATTGAAGTCTCTATCAAATGCAGTGAGGTTCGCCACCATGCCTTTTTTTACTCGGCCTAGTTTGTGATCCACACCAATTGCTTTTGCCGGATACAGAGTTGCCATCCGCAGAGCTTCGTCCAATGCGATACCAACGTGCTCAACAGTGTTTTGCACTGCCTCAATCATAGTGAGTGCTGAGCCGCCCAGTGTGCCGTTTTCATCAACACACTTACCATCACGGTAATATACTTTCTTACCGACAAAAATAAAGTAATCCATGTTAGCGCCTGCAGGAGCTGTGGCATCGGTCACTAATACAAGCTTTTCACCTTTGATTTTGTGAGCAATTCTGATGTTAGCATAATCAACATGAAATCCATCAGCAATAATGCCAGCATAAACTTCTGGGGTGTCATAAATTGCACCAACGACACCGGGTTCACGTCCAACCATAGGCGTCATGGCATTAAATAAGTGTGTGGCAAAGGTGATGCCTGATTCAAAGCTTTTACGTGCTTCGGTATAAGTTGCGTTAGTGTGACCAATCGATACCACAATGCCAGCTTTCACCAAACGTTCAATGTGTTCTGGATTGTTGTGCTCTGGCGCCAATGTCACTTTAGCAATCACATCGCTATTTTCACACATAGTGGCGATCATGTTGTCATCTGAAGGGCGGATGAAATCCACACTGTGAATGCCCTTTTTCATCACATTAAGATATGGCCCTTCAAGGTGTAAACCCAGTGATTGGTTTTTATATTGAGAGTGATATTCACGTGCGGCAGAAATCGCTTTGCGCATGTCTTCGTCTGAAGAGGTGATTAACGTTGGCAAAAAGCTTGTACATCCTGATTTTAGGTTGGCTTTATGCATGATCTGCATCGTAGTCGCGGTTACTTCATCATTCAGCATCACACCGCCACAACCATTCAATTGCAGGTCGATAAAGCCTGGGCTTAGGTTTGCACCATTTAAATCTTGTGTCGCTATATCTTGTGGTAAATCCGCAATAGGACAGACCGCTTCAATCAACTCGTTGTTGATAATCACAGCATGGTCAACTAGCACATCACTGCCAGTGTAGATTTTACAGTTAGTTAGTGCGTACATAATCATCAAATCCTTATCTATCAATATTTTATAAATTTGGCGAGGCGACGAAATGAAAGGTGGAATGTGCCAGTACGGTGCTTTCTTTTCTTACTTCAATTAGGTCGCGAATTATCTTGCTAGCAAACAGCCAATGCTGGATGACATTAAAATTAAGTGCTCGTTTTGACTGGGTTATTTGATGGTTATAGTTTGCATTTTATACGAAAAAAGCCAGTCGGGGTTGTTTAGCTTACATGCTATTCGACGATGAAACAGGCAAATAT